>JAEMQE010000302.1 GCA_022758945.1 Lentimicrobium sp.
AACAATTGATACATTCGTCCGTAATAATTATTGCCATGATTTTAAATTTTTAATTCTATGTAAAATTAAATGTCTTTTTATTACTTTTATATGATATTCGTCATATTTTAATCTAAAAAGTGAAATTAAATTTGCCTATCAATTATTGTATTATTAATCAATTTTGAAATATAAAATTCCCTAAATTATGATTGCAAATAAAATAAAACTTCAACCTGAAAAATTGGAAGCCGTAGTAATTCGGTTTGTTGGTGATTCTGGTGATGGAATGCAGTTGACAGGAACACAGTTTTCTGATACTTCAGCTATGTTTGGCAACGACATTGCCACTTTCCCAAATTACCCTTCCGAAATTAGAGCTCCTCAAGGGAGTTTATATGGAGTTTCGGGATTTCAAGTACATATAGGTAGCGTAGAAGTAAGCACTCCTGGTGATAGCGTCGATTTATTGGTTGCTATGAATCCAGCTGCTTTAAAAACAAATTTATATGCCTTAAAACCGGGTCATACTTTAATAGTTGATACCGATTCCTTTAATAAAAAGAATTTAGACAAAGCAGAATACACTACAAATCCATTAGAAGATGGAAGTCTTGATAACTTCAGGGTTATTGAAGTTGATATGACTTCGTTGACTAAAGAGGCTTTGAAAGATGTTGTAGGATTGGATAACAAAGCGATATCCAGAAGTAAAAATATGTTTTCTCTTGGTATGGTTTATTGGATGTACAACCGTTCATTAGAACATACAATTGATTTTTTTAATAAAAAATTCAAATCTAAACCTTCTTTAATAGAATCTAATACTAAAGTATTAAACGCAGGCTATTATTTTGCCGAAACTTTAGAACTTATTCCAAACTCTTATACCATTTCTCCTGCAAAAATGGAAGCTGGAACCTATAGAATTATTATGGGGAACACAGCAACCGCTTGGGGATTTTTGGCAGCAGCCGAAAAATCAGGATTGGAATTATTCTTAGGTTCTTATCCTATAACTCCCGCCACCGATATTTTACACGAATTAGTTAAACACAAACACTTTGGTGTAAAAGCTTTTCAGGCAGAAGATGAAATTGCAGGTGTAACTTCAGCAATTGGAGCTTCATTTGCTGGTGATTTAGCCATTACGACTACTTCAGGACCTGGTTTAGCGTTAAAAGGTGAAGCTATTGGTTTAGCTATAATGACGGAATTGCCTTTGGTTGTTGTGAATGTTCAACGTGGTGGTCCTTCAACTGGTTTACCCACAAAAACTGAACAATCAGATTTACTTCAAGCAATGTATGGTCGAAATGGTGAAAGCCCGGTTATTGTTATCGCAGCAAGTACGCCAGCCAATTGTTTCAATTTTGCTTATGAAGCAGCTCGACTTGCATTAGAACATATGACTCCGGTTATTTTATTGACAGATGGTTATATCGCAAACGGTTCAGCTCCTTGGAAAATTAAAACCGTCGCCGAAATGCCTGCTATTAAAAACAACAGGATTACAGAAGTTAAAGAAAACTGGCATCCTTATGACAGAGATGAAAAAACGCTTGCTCGTAATTGGGCAATCCCGGGAACTCCAGGATTAGAACATAGGATTGGTGGTTTAGAAAAAGATGCGGTTACAGGAAATATTTCTTATGAGCCTGCAAACCACGAAACAATGACTAACATCAGAGCAGAAAAAATTGAACGTGTTAAATTCAATATTCCAGACATAGAAACTGAATTTGCTGATAAAGGCGATTTATTGGTAATTGGTTGGGGTGGAACTTATGGCTCTTTGCATTCCGCAGTTAAACAAATGAATGATGAAGGATATAAAAAAGTGGGTTATGCTCATTTCAATTATATTAATCCAATGCCAAAAAACACGGAAGCAATTTTATCCAAATTCAAAAAAATTCTTGTTTGTGAATTAAACACAGGTCAGTTTGCAAGTATTTTAAAAATTAAACACAGCAAATTTGAATTTTTACAATTCAATAAAGTCCAAGGATTACCATTTGCTAACGATGACCTAATTCAAAAATTTAAAGAACTAGTATAATTATGGAAACTACTGCTGAAAAAAAATATACTGCTAAAGATTTTACAAGTGATCAGGAAGTAAGATGGTGCCCGGGTTGTGACGATTACGTGATTTTACGTACGATGCAAAAAGCACTTCCTGAAATGGGTGTTGCCAGAGAAAACGTAGTTTTTGTATCTGGAATTGGATGTTCTTCTCGTTTTCCTTATTATATAAATTCATACGGAATTCATAGTATTCACGGTAGAGCTCCCGGAATTGCTTCGGGTGTGAAACTGGCTAATCCTAACTTAAGCGTTTGGATTGCAACTGGTGACGGTGATGCAATGGCCATTGGTGGAAATCATTTTATTCACGTTTTACGTAGAAATATCGATTTGAATATCATTCTTTTCAACAATGAAATTTATGGTTTAACCAAAGGGCAATTTTCTCCAACTTCATTAATTGGTCAAAAAACAAAATCCTCTCCTTACGGAAATACGCAACCTCCATTTTCTCCTGGCGAATTGGCCTTGGGAGCTCAAGCACGATTTTTTGCAAGGGTGGCTGGCGGAAGTCCAAAAGAAATGGGACAGATTTTTACTGACGCACATCTATTTAAAGGAACTTCTTTGATTGAAGTTTTACAAAACTGTGTGATTTTTAATGACGGATGCTTCAATCATATTACCGATAAAGACGTAAAAGAAGACAAACAAATCTATCTTGAACACGGAAAACCAATGATTTTTGGTAAAAATCGGGACAAAGGCTTGGTTTTAAAAGGTCTAAAATTAGAAACCGTAACCATTGGTGAAAACGGAATTACTCAGGAAGATCTTTTGGTACACAATGCCAAAGAAAAAGATCCAACGCTTCATTATATGTTGGTTCGATTAGAATCTCCACTAGCAGTAGGAGTTATCAGAAGTTTTGATGATGTCACTTTAGAGGAAAGAGAAGACGCCTTAACAGCACAAGTTAAAGCCAATTCAAGTTTCACAAAAACCGATGATCTATTCTTCTCGGGAGAAACTTATGAAGTAAAATAAAAATTAATTTAATAGTAATATTTATTATCCTATCGGATAAGTAGATTTATTAATATAAATTTGCATTTTTAAAATAAACGAATAAAAATAATAAGTATGGGTTCAGAAGCAATTATAGTTTTCTTATTAGCCGGAATAGTTCTGGTTGCTGGAGCAAACTTTTTATCAAATTTAATTTCACCAAAATCCGACAATACACAAAAGCGGGAACCGTATGAAAGCGGAATGACAACCATTGGACCCACTTGGGTTCAGTTTAAAGTGGGCTATTATTTATACGCTATTCTATTCTTGGTTTTTGATGTCGAGGTCGCCTTTTTGATTCCTTGGGCGGTAGTTTTCAAAGAAATCGGAATAGTAGCATTTTACGAAATTATCATCTTTCTAGTAATATTAGGTTTAGGTTTAGCCTACGCTTGGAAAAAAGGAGCATTAAAATGGGAATAAATAACACACCTGAAATGCCGGCAGATTTTCCCGGAAAAGTAATTCCTGCGGGAAATGGAGCCAATATTTTGGTCACTTCATTAGACGACATCATCAATTGGGGTCGATCCAATTCACTTTGGTCACTCTATTTCGGAACCAGTTGTTGCGCTATCGAAATGATGCAAACCGGAGCCGCTCGTCACGATTATTCCAGATTTGGATTTGAAGTAGCTAGACCTTCACCTCGTCAAGCCGATTTAATTATCATAGCAGGAACCATCGTCAACAAAATGGCACCGGTTTTACGTCGTTTGTACGATCAAATGGCCGAACCAAAATACGTAATAGCAATGGGAGCTTGCGCCATTTCTGGCGGTCCATTCTATTACAATTCTTATTCTGTTGTAAAAGGAGCTGACCACGTAATTCCTGTTGATGTTTATGTGCCTGGTTGTCCTCCTCGTCCGGAAGCTTTGCTTGAAGGAATGTTGATGCTTCAGGCTAAAATACGAACCGAAAGTATGAAAAATAAAGTTTTCCCTATCGACGGGTTTGACGAAGGACTTTGAAATATTTGATTTACGAATTACGAATTACGATTTTTGAAAATAAAAAAATGACCTGTAATGACAAATGAAGACTTACAAAATTTAATAAGCAGTTGGATTCCCGAATTAGAATTCACTGAAGAAAAATCCCAATTTTTAAACATCACCGTTCAGCCCGAACAACTTCACCAGTTAATGACGCAATTAAAAAGCAATTCCGAAACGAATTTCGATTATTTGTTTTGCTTAAGTGGCGTAGATTGGGGCAAGGAATTGGGCGTTGTTTATCATTTAGAATCTACTACTCACCGACATATTATTGTTGTAAAAGTAAAAACCGAAGACCGAGAAAACCCAACATTCGACAGCGTTTGCGATATTTGGTACACTGCCGAATTCCACGAAAGAGAGGTTTTTGATTTCTTCGGAATAAAATTCAACAATCATCCTAATCTAAAAAGACTCTTTTTGACCGAAGACTGGGATGGATTTCCTCTAAGAAAAGATTATGTAGATGAAATTAATATGGTTATCAAATAAATAAAAATGGATACAACTGTAATAAATAATTTCAAATCCGAAGAATATCAAATTAATATGGGGCCGCAACATCCTGCAACCCACGGCGTTTTGCGACTTTTATTGACTATTGATGGCGAAATAATCAAAAGAGTTGAACCCGATTTAGGCTACATTCACCGCTCTATCGAAAAAATTTGTGAACACGACAGCTATCAACAAATCGTGCATTTGACAGACAGAATGGATTACCTGTCTTCGCATATCAACAACGAAGCCGTTTGCCTTACCGTAGAAAATGCCCTTCAAGTTGAAGTTCCGGAACGTGTAAAAGTCATTCGAACCATTATTGCCGAATTGACCCGAATCGCATCTCACACTTTGTGGTGGGGCGTTATGGGAATGGATGTTGGAGCATTGACCACTTATTTCTATGGCTTTAGAGACCGAGAAAAGATCAACGATATTTTCGAGGAAACTTGTGGCGCTCGTTTAACAATGAACTACAACATTCCTGGAGGATTAATGTTCGACATTCACCCGAATTTTGTAAAAAGAACCAAAGAATTCATCGCTCATTTCAAAACAAAATTACCCGAATACGATTTGCTTTTGAGTAACAATATCATCTTCCGAAAAAGGATGGAAGGCATTGGCATTTTAACCAAAGAAGATGCGATTTCTTTTGGAGCTTCTGGTCCAGTTGGGCGTGCTTCTGGTTATTCTTGTGATGTAAGAAAACATCATTCGTATAGTGCTTACGACAAAGTAAAATTCAACGAAGTTTTGAAAACCGAAGGCGATACGTATGCTCGTTACCAAGTTAGAATTCTAGAAATGTGGGAATCATTGTCTATAATCGAACAATTAATAGACAACATTCCTGAAGGAGATTATAAAGTGGCTACCAATGCCGTAATCAAATTACCCGAAGGAGAATACTACGAAAAAGTGGAAACTGCCAGAGGAGAGTTAGGCGTTTACATCATTAGTACAGGAACTAAAAATCCGTATCGAATGAAATTCCGTTCCCCAGGTTTCTCCAACTTGTCTTTATTAAATCACATCGCTGTTGGCGGAAAAATAGGAGATTTAGTAGCAACAATGGCAACATTAGACCTTGTAATCCCTGATATTGACCGATAAAATTAACCTTATGAACATTACAAAAAATATTCACGAATGGCTTTTTAGCCTGATGCCAGCAACCACGGCAAGCATTGTAGAAATGGTATTAATAGCCGTTGTTTACCTCGCTATTTTTGCAGTTGCCGGTTTATACTTGGTTTTACTCGAAAGAAGAGTGGCTGCTTGGTTTCAATTGCGATTGGGTCCAAACCGAGTTGGTTGGCAAGGTTTATTGCAAACTATGGCCGATGCTCTAAAATTAGTTTCCAAAGAGTTGACCGTTACCATAAAAGCAGACAAATTTTTATACAATTTAGCTCCTTATTTTGTTATCGTCACTGCTTTAATGGCTTTGTCTCTTTTTCCTTTTTCCAAGGAATTTCAAGCCTTTGACATTAATATTGGTATTTTCTTTTTAACAGCCATTTCGTCTATTGGAGTTATTGGAATATTATTAGCGGGTTGGAGTAGCAACAACAAGTTTTCCTTAATTGGTGCAATGCGAAGCGGTGTTCAAACTATTAGTTACGAATTATCCGTAGGATTATCGCTGATGACAATGGTTTTAATGACGGGTTCTTTGCAACTTTCGCAAATTGTGGAAATTCAAAAAGGGGGCTGGCTCATTGTTCAGGGACATATTCCTGCAATTATAGCCTTTTGTATCTATATGATTGCGGGAACTGCTGAAACGAATAGAGCTCCCTTTGACTTGGTGGAAGCTGAATCAGAATTAGGTGCTGGTTTCCACACCGAATATTCGGGAATGAAGTTTGCCTATTTCTTCTTGGCTGAGTTCATCAATATGTTTATCATCGCAGCAATCGCCACAACAATATTTTTTGGAGCCTATTTATCTCCTTTTGGAATAACCGACAATATTCCTTTGCTAGGCGTATTCTGGTTCTTGGCAAAAACATTGGTATTAATATTTTTAATGATGTGGTTCAGATGGACGTTTCCAAGATTAAGAATTGACCAACTTTTGGTATTGGAATGGAAATATTTACTTCCGATAAACCTATTAAACTTGGTATTGATGGCCTTGATTGTATTGCTTAAATTAACCATTCACTTTTAAAAATTATGAGTTATTTTTTAGATATATATAATGGAGTAAAATCGCTCCTCACGGGAATGAGCGTTACCGGAAAGTATTTTTTACATTCCAGAAAAGGTGCCATTACACAGCAATATCCCGATAATCGAGACACTTTAAAAATGTTCGAACGTTTCCGCGGCGAGGTAGTTATGCCTCACGATGAAAACAATGAACACCGTTGTACAGGTTGCCAAAAGTGCGAATTGGCTTGTCCCAACGGAAGTATCGAAATTATTTGGGACAGACAAATTGACCCAACTACCGGAAAAAAGAAAAAAATGATAGACCAACATATTTATCATTTAGGAATGTGCACGATGTGTAGTTTATGTATTGAAGCCTGTCCTACTGATGCTATCAAATGGGCGCAGAATTTTGAAAATTCCGTTTACGACAGAACATACCTCACTAGAGTTTTAAACAAACCAGGCTCGAAAGTTGTACCTGGACTAGAAGATTAATCTTATGGAAAAAATTGTATTTTATATTTTAGCATTAATAATGATAGTTGGCGCTATAGCTTCGGTAACAAGTCGCCAAATGCTTCGATCAGTTATTTATTTGCTGTTTGTGCTTATTGGTGTAGCGGGAATTTACTTCTTAATCGATTATAATTTCTTGGCAGCCGTTCAATTGACGGTTTATGCAGGAGGTATTATTGTGTTGGTCATCTTCTCGGTATTACTGGTTCATCACATCGAAATGGAATTGGAAATGGCAAAATTGTCCAAAAAATTACTAACCGGATTGGTTTGTTTGATTGGACTCGGCATTTTCTTATCTGTCATTTATACAACAAATTTTAATGTTGTCGAAAATTCTAAAACTACCGATGTTACCGATATTGGAATGGGACTTTTAAGTTACGGAACAGGTGGATTCATATTACCTTTTGAAGTGATTAGTATTCTATTATTAGCCGCAATGATTGGAGCCATCATCATTGGAAAAGGAGACAAACTAACTAAAAACGACGACACATTATGATAGCTGGAATTAGCATTTACGAAATTTTTACCCTCACCTCTATTCTATTTTTTATAGGTATTTATGGGTTTATTACCAGAAAAAACTTGATTTCGATTTTAATATCGCTCGAGTTGATTTTAAATGCTTCGGCGATCAATTTTGTTGTCATCAACAAATATTTATATCCCGATGTGTTGCAGGGCGTTTTCTTTTCGATTTTTATTATTGCCGTGGCTGCCGCCGAAACTGCGCTGGCTGTTGCAATTATAATTAATCTTTACAGACAAATCAGCTCGGTTGAAGTGAAGGACACTGAAATTATGAAGTACTAATATTCATCAACTATGGACATCTCTTATATATTCTTTATTCCTTTGATTCCGCTGGCCGTTTTCTTGCTTTTGGGAATCTTTAATCAGCAAATTAAACCTGCAGTTTCAGGCTACATTGGAGTTTTGGGATTATCAATCTCAGCTGCATTATCGTATTTCGCTGCTTATCAATACTTTTTCCTTTACGGAAAAGTCGATGGTGTTTACCAAACTTTTGTTGAAAAAACAGCGTGGATGAATTTCACTGACACCTTGCATATCGATATGGGAATTTTGGCTGATCCCATATCTGTAATGATGCTTGTTGTGGTCTCTACCATTTCGTTGATGGTTCACATTTACAGCCGAGGTTATATGAAAGGCGACGATGGCTACACCAAATTCTTTGCTTTTTTATCGCTGTTTTCCTTTTCGATGCTGGGACTAGTTTTAGCAACCAATCTTTTCCAAATCTATATTTTCTGGGAGTTAGTGGGTGTTTCTTCTTATTTGTTAATTGGCTATTATTATACCAAAACTTCGGCAATTGCAGCAGCAAAAAAAGCTTTTATCGTAACCCGATTCGCTGATTTTGGATTCTTAATAGGAATTTTAATAGTAAGTTATTACGCTGGCACTTTCGATTTTCAAACTTTAAATGCGGTCAATCCGGGCGGCGAAGGATTAGTTCTAAATTGGGGTGCTTCTTCTTTTATGGGATTATCCGTAATTACTTGGGCATTGTTATTAATATTTATAGGTGGAGCTGGAAAATCAGCGATGTTCCCATTACATATATGGTTACCCGATGCAATGGAAGGACCAACACCAGTTTCTGCCTTAATTCACGCAGCAACAATGGTTGTCGCGGGCGTTTTCTTGGTTGCTCGATTATTCCCGATGTATTATTTTGTTGAAGATGGATTTGCCTTGAATGTTGTGGCTTATGTAGGTGCATTTTCTTCCTTGTTTGCCGCAATAATTGCTTTGACTCAAACGGATATCAAGCGAGTCTTGGCCTTTTCGACAATGTCACAAATTGGATATATGATGTTGGCTTTAGGCGTTTCAAGTTATAAAGGAGAAGAAGGCGTTGGTTATATGGCGTCTATGTTCCATTTGTTTACACACGCCATGTTCAAAGCCTTACTATTCTTGGGCGCAGGTTCCGTAATTCACGCGGTTCACAGCAATTATTTGAAAGATATGGGCGGTTTGCGCAAGTATATGCCAATTACCAATATTACATTCTTAATTGCAGCACTAACAATAGCCGGAGTGCCACCATTTGCAGGATTTTGGAGTAAAGACGAAATCTTAGTTGCCGCTTTCGAAAAAAATCAATTGCTTTATTTTGTTGGACTTTTCGTAGCAGGATTAACTGCTTTTTATATGTTTCGACTTTATTTTGGCATCTTTTGGGGGAAAGATACCCAATACAAACACAAGCCGCACGAATCGCCAATTTCGATGACGTTTCCGCTATTGTTCTTGGCATTTATGAGTATGGTGGCAGGATTTATTCCTTTCAGCGAATTTGTGACCGCCGATAAAGTGGCTTTCGAAGGACATTTGAATTTACCATTGGCTGCAGCCGCTGTTGGAATTGGACTATTTGGAATTATTTTGGCTTGGATTTTCTACAAAAAAGAAAATGATTTGGCAGAACGATTTTCCAATGCTTTTGGAGTATTTTACAAATGGACCTTTCATAAATTCTATTTCGACGAAATCTACATGTTCGTCACCAAGAAAATAATTTTCGATCGAATTTCGGCACCAATTGCCAAATTCGACAAGAAATATGTGGACGGAACAATGGAAGGCATTGGAAACAAAACGGTCCTAATTTCCGAAAAAATAAAAGGATTGCAATCCGGAAGATTACAAGATTACGCAATGTTTTTTGTATCGGGAGTTGTAGTTATCGCTTTGGTTTTCATTTATTTATGGACATAACAATAAATTAATATGGATATTTTATCACTTTTTGTAATTGTACCTGTACTCACGCTTTTAGCTTTGGTTTTATCCAAAGGCTTAAAACAGGCACGAATTATTTCAATGGTTGGAAGTTTCATTCAACTCGGAATGGCTATCAATTTACTTTTTGCCTACTTTAAAGAAAGAGCCGTCAATAAAAGTATTATGCTTTTTACACAAGATACGGTTTGGTTTGAAAATTTCAATATCCATTATGCGATTGGAGTTGATGGTATTTCTGTTGCTTTATTGTTGTTGACCTCGATAGTAGTATTAGCGGGTGTTTTCATCTCTTGGAAAACGGACGATTTGCCTAAAGAATTTTTCATCTCACTTTTGGTGCTGGCGACTGGAGTTTACGGATTCTTTATTTCCATCGATTTGTTCACGATGCTTGTTTTCTACGAAATAGCCGTGATACCAATGTATTTGTTAATTGGAATTTGGGGTTCTGGTCCAAAAGAATACTCGGCGATGAAATTGACTTTGATGTTAATGGGAGCTTCAGCCGTTTTGATGGTAGGCGTTTTGGGGATTTATTTCAATTCGAATGCTGACGGAGGTCCTTTGACCTTCAATATTTTGGAAATTGCCAAAGTTCATATTCCATTTGCAGCCCAAAAATTATTCTTCCCTTTGACCTTTGTTGGCTTTGCCGTATTGGGAGCTTTATTTCCTTTTCATACTTGGTCACCTGATGGTCACGCTTCGGCGCCAACAGCAGTATCCATGCTTCACGCAGGAGTTTTAATGAAATTAGGAGGTTATGGTGTTTTTAGAATTGCAATGTTTTTATTACCATTGGGAGCTATTGAATGGTCTTGGTTTTTCATTATATTATCCGCAACGGGAGTTATTTATGGAGCCTTTGGTGCTTTAAGACAAACCGATTTAAAATATATTAATGCGTATTCGTCCGTGAGTCACTTGGGAATGGTGTTGTTTGCTTTATTGATGTTGAACAAAACCGCTTGGAACGGTGCTGTCCTACAATCGCTTTCCCACGGATTTATGACCGCCTTATTCTTCGCCTTAATCGGAATGATTTACGGAAGAACACACACGAGAGACATCACCAAATTAGGAGGATTATTGAAAGTAATGCCATTTATATCTGTGATTTATGTTATTGCAGGTTTGGCTTCTTTAGGATTGCCAGGATTTAGTGGTTTCGTAGCCGAAATGAACATCTTCGTTGGTGCTTTCCAACACGAAGAAATGTTCTACCGAGTGGCAACCATAATTTCAGTTTCAGCCATTGTAGTAACGGCTGTTTATATCCTTCGAGTTCTTGGAATTATGCTAATGGGACAAGTCAAAAACGAAGAATTTTTAGACTTGCCAAAAGTAACTTGGTTCGAAGTAACAGGCATAATGTTACTCTTAGTTCCAATGATAGGTATGGGAGTAGCACCGCTTTGGTTAAGCAATATGACAATGGAAAGTGTTGGGCCGTTTATTCAAGGAGTATTAAATCATTTATAATAAATAACTAAAATGAATTTGACCAGTTTTATCGCAATGAGACAAGAAATTTTCCTATTGACAATTATACTATTGTTGATTGTTGGCGAAATTTTCATAAATAAACACAATAAAGGAAGCCTTGTACATTTAGCCCTAGTTCTATTTTGCATTCATACCATTATAGGCTTTTTTGCTATCGAGGAAACCAGTTTATTTGGCGGAATGTTTCGCACCAATACTTTAATTCACTTCTTCAAAAATACGCTAAATGTAGGTGTGTTAATTATTTTGCTCCAATCAGCTGATTGGATTCAAGAGAAAATGGTACCCTTAAATAAAGGAACCGAGTTTTTTATGTTGCTCTTTTCTTCTCTTTTAGGAATGTATTTTATGATTTCGGCAGGTGATTTTCTCATGTTTTACATTGGATTGGAATTATCTACTTTGCCAGTGGCAGCTTTGGTAGCTTGGGAAACTTCCAAAAGAATTTCGAGTGAAGCGGGAGTAAAATTCATACTTTCAGCAGGATTAGCATCGGGAGTTTCCTTGTTTGGAATCTCGTTATTATACGCCGCAACGGGTTCAATTTATTTTGATGTTATAACTGGAATTATTACTTCATCAAACTTAACAATATTAGGTTTCATTCTGTTTTTTGCAGGCTTGGCATTCAAAATATCACTAGTTCCATTCCACTTTTGGACAGCAGACGTTTACGAAGGAGCACCCATTGGTGTTGCTTCTTATTTATCAGTAATTTCAAAAGGTGCAGCAGCATTTATATTAATGATTTTATTGTTTACGGTTTTAAAACCATTGATGCACGTTTGGGAAAATATCATTTATGTGGTAGCACTTGCCACCATGTTTATTGGTAACTTATTCGCTTTGCGCCAACAAAATATGAAACGTTTCTTAGCCTTTTCATCGATTGCTCAAGCTGGTTTTATTTTATTGGGGTTAATTTCTGGATCGCAATTAGGAACTGCAACAGTCGTGTATTTTATATTGGTTTATATTTTCACAAATTTAGCTGCTTTCGGAGTGGTTCAAGCCATTTCTTTGCAAACCGGAAAAGAAAACAGGGACGATTATAATGGTCTGTATAGAACAAATCCTAACTTAAGTCTCGTGATGATGTTGGCCTTGTTTTCATTGGCTGGAATTCCTCCAATAGCAGGCTTTTTTGGTAAATTCTTTCTATTCGCAGCAGCGGCAAGCAAAGGATATTATCTTTTGGTTTTCTTGGCAGTTGTCAATGTAACCATCTCCCTTTATTATTACTTATTGGTGGTAAGAGCAATGTTCATTAGAAAAAGTGAGAATCCAATTCCGTTTTTTAAGAGCAAGATTTATATGAGATTGGGATTAATAATCACCGTTTTGGGTATTTTAATTCTAGGATTATACAGCCCATTGTACGATTACATTTTTGAATTAAGCAACGTTTTTAATAAATAAGTTATGGCATCATTAGACGGAAAACATTCATTTGGAAGCATTGGAGAAACAAGAGTTACTTTTGTCGAAAAAGGCGTTGACGAAAGTCGCAGGGATTTTTTGAAACAACTATTGGAACATAACGGTCTTGAAGTTATACTCGATGAAGAAAAGAAAAAAGCAGAAGAAGATCCTCAATTATATACAGTAGCAGTTACCGATATGGTTTTCAATCCCACCATTTGGATTTTCGAACGAAAAATGAAAACATTGGATGGACACAAAGTAACACAAGATTACTGGTTTCAAAGAAC
>JAEMQE010000071.1 GCA_022758945.1 Lentimicrobium sp.
TGTAGGCGTTGCGACAACCGTCGCTGCAAAACTTTTTGTCTTCGCGACCCACAATCTTGTCTCCACATTCCAGGCAGGTTTTAGTCATAGTTTTTCGTTTTTCTTAAATTGGCCTTTGTTTACTAATGCTTGGTATATATGTGCCAAATGATGGTTGCAATGCCAAGCATAAAGCCCAATTATTTCGTCCAGACAAGATGTTTTGTTGTTTGCCGGATGAATAAATTTTTTCTTTAATTCTTCTTTTCCAAAGGTTTTTAGAAGCAAAACCCAACGAGAATGCACCCCTTCAATTATTTGAATGGATGGTAAAATGTTGTCTGAATTGCCGTCTGCGAGTTCTGCCCATTTTGCTTCTTCATACGGTTTTATGGTGGGAATATCTTCGGTCAAAGCCAGTTTGAATCGTATAAAACTATTCATATGACTGTCGGCGCAATGATGTACCACTTGTTTTATGGACCAGCCATTTGGTCGATAAACCCAATTCAATTCTTCAACAGAAAGGGTTGAAGTTAGTTTTTTTATTTTAATTGGAAAATTTTGAATGACTTCTATCCAGATTTTCAAATCATTCTCTGCTATTGAATCTGGTTTTTGAAATTTTCCTATCGGGAATTTTAGTTTTTCGAGATTGAAATCGTTTTCCATTATTGTGGGATTAATTCTTTTAAAATTAATCAAATATAATAATTAATTTCCATTTACAAACGGTTACAAATAGTTACAACCGAAAGTAAGTAGTTATCTACCGAATAATTTTTTAGAGCTGTCGCATCTTTGCCCTGTTGATTTGAACGAACAATTCAACAAAATATATACTAACAATTTAAATTTTACACGCCATGAATGCAATGAAAAACACAGTACAGTTAATTGGAAACGTAGGGAATGACCCAGAAATCAAAACTTTTGACGGAGGACGAAAATTAGCCAATTTGACTATCGCTACAAACGATAGTTATAAAAATGACAAAGGAGAAAAAATTGAAACAACCGAATGGCACAAAGTGGTTGCCTGGGGAAAAACTGCCGAAATCATCGAAAAATATGTGACCAAAGGTCTGCAAATCGCCATCGAAGGAAAATTGACACATAGAAGTTACGACGATAAAAACGGGGAAAAAAGATACATCACCGAAGTAGTTGTGAATGACGTGCTTCTTTTAGGGAAATAAATCCAAGAAGGGTTTTTGAATTTTAAAAGGTTTCCGGAAACGGAAGCCTTTTTATTTATTCATTAATTCCTGAAAACAATCGACAAGTTGTCCCACGTGAAAACCATCCATCAAACCGTGATGCACGTGAATTGACATCGACATTGTTCTTTTGCCGTTTTCGTCAACTGTCATTTTCCCAAAAGAAATTTTAGGGCAACTATCCGGGAAAGTATAACTTCTGGCGTGAGAAAGTGAGGTAAAATTGATCCAAGGAATTGCCGAAAAATGAATCACGTTTTCATTGGGAAATTCTCTGGTAAAAAGTCCCGGAGTATTTTTAATTCTTTCGATTTCCTTGAAAGTGTTCTTTGTAAAAACTTCAAAATCTGGAGAATATTCAATCAATGAAAAACCAAAACTGGAATCGTCGCGCATTATCGTCGCCGAAACATCAATGGTGTCAAAAACATAAATTTTGTCATCAATTATTCGATAGCGAAAGGGTTCAATAGTATTTACAGCAACAATGGTTTTGTGCAAATAATATACAAAAAAAGTAGTTTCCAGTAGTTTTGCATTTTTGTATGCTTTTGTGCAATCGATGGTTGTGGTAATCCCAAAAAAAGGTTCTTCCATTTGTTTGAAAAACAAAAAATGCTCTTTTCTAGGCCAGTTTTCTATATTTAAAAGAGATTTCATTATTGTAATTTTTTCAAAACATCGGTCATTTTTTCGAAAGTGTAAAAGTTTTTGTGTTCTACTTTATAATCGATTCTTTCGTGTGCCCAAGTGGTATGAAAGGGAATATGAACAGCGTGTCCGCCAATGGCCAAAACCGGCAAAACATCCGATTTTAGGGAGTTGCCAATCATAAAAAATTCTGATGGTTGAATATCTAAACGTTTTAACAAATCGGAATAATCTTTTTCTTGCTTGTCGGCCATCACTTCGATATGGTGAAAATAATGTCCCAAACCAGAATCGTGTAACTTTCGACGTTGGTCTAATAAATCGCCTTTGGTGGCAACAACGAGTTTGTATTTTCCGTGCAAAGCATCCAAAGTTTCTTCAACACCATCCAATAATTCAATGGGTTTTTCGAGCAAATCTTTGCCGTATTCTATGATTTTTTCAATGACTTCAACAGGAATGGTGTTGTTCGAAATTTTCATTGCCGCCTCAATCATCGAAAGAATGTAAGCTTTGATTCCGTAACCATAAATTTTCAAATTGTCGATTTCGACCTTAAAAAGTTCTTGAGAAATCCCTTGATGCGACAAATAATCACTCATCAAACCACAGAATTTTTGTTCCGTTTCCTGAAAATAAGGTTCGTTGATAAATAAAGTATCATCAGCGTCGAAGGCAATTACTTTTAGGTTCATTTTTATTTATTTTACCGCAAACCCACAAATTTTAAAATCTGCGAATCTGCGGTTAAATTATTTTTAATTTTTGGTTAACCCTCTATCGTTACAATCTGCATCGTTTCGCGGCTTACTTGTTTCAGTAAAACCGTTTTGTTGTGTTCGACAGTTTGTGCCGCTTTATCGTTAAAATGTCTAATGGTGTAAAGAGTCACATTCTCGTTATAATCAACTTTGAATTTCTTAGCTAAAATAGGATTTAAATTTTTAAAGTTTCCAAATTTGTCCTCCACACATACTGAAAAACTAATGGCAGAATTCTGAATCAGGTTTACTTTCAGTTTAAATTGGTGAAACAAAGCAAAGATTTCGCTGATGTTTTCTTCCATAATAAAAGAGAAATCTATAGAGGAAAGTGAAATCAAAAGTTGGTTTCTTTTGACAATAAAACTAGGAATTTGCCATTCTGAGTCAGAACCTTTGGAAACGCAAGTTCCAGGCAACATTGGGTTAATAAATGATTTTACATACAAAGGAATTTCCTTTTTTTGTAGCGGTTGCAAGGTTTTTGGGTGAATAACGGTTGCGCCATAAAAAGCCATTTCAATCGCTTCACGATACGAAATATGGCTTAACAAACTCGCATTTTCAAAATACCTTGGGTCGGCATTCATCACGCCGGGAACGTCTTTCCAGATGGTTACGCTTTCGGCATTGAGGCAATATGCAAAAATTCCCGCGGTGTAATCGGAACCTTCACGACCTAAAGTTGTGGTGAAATTATTTTCATCAGAACCCAAAAATCCTTGGGTAATGTTCAACATTTTTTTCTTTACGTTTTTAGAAATATTTTTTTGGGTTAAATCCCAGTCTACTTCCGCATCTCTATAATTCGAATTGGTTTTTATGAAGTTTCTAACGTCAAGCCATTGGGTTTTTATACCCATATAATTCATAAAATGACTCAAAATTGTAGTCGAAATCAATTCGCCATAACTTACGATTTGGTCATAGACAAAATTGTAATTTGGTGATTTGTTGTGCGCCAAGAAATATTCTAAATCTGAAAATTGAGTATTTACTGCCGCAAAAACTTCATTTTTTTCATCTTCGAATAAATCCAACAGGATTTGGTTGTGGTATTTTTTTACTTCTTGCACCGATGAATTCAATTCTTCCGATTTCTCGAAATAGTTTTTTATCACCTCTTCAAGTGCATTTGTGGTTTTTCCCATTGCCGAAACCACCAATAATACATCCTCGTAACCCACTTTTTGTAAAACGTCATATACGTTTTTAATTCCTTCGGCATCTTTCACAGAAGCGCCACCAAATTTGAATACTCTCATTTAAAATTCAGATTTCAGATTTCAGATTTATGATTGAAGTTTGAAATTAGTTTATATATGTTTTCTATACTAATTTTTGATTTTATTTCAATTTATTTTCAACGAAATAGTTTATTGCCGCTTCGTCCATTTGTGCAACTCTCCATTCTTCTAAGACTTTTGCACCTGATTTTTCATAGAATTCGATTGCTGGCGTATTCCAGTCCAATACATTCCAGTCAATTCTTCGAACCTTGTCTTTTTTTGCCTGTTTGATGATTTCAGAATACAAGGCGTAACCCAATCCTGTGCCGCGCATTTTATCTTTTACCACTAAATCTTCCAAGTGAATTGTTTTTCCTTTCCAAGTAGAATAACGATAATAATACAAGGCAATCCCCACAATCTCCTTTTGAACTTCAGCAACAAAAACGTGAAATAACGGAACCGGACTAAAACCATCCCGAACTAAATCTTCAACGGTTACAAGAACAGCATTTGGCTCTTTTTCAAAATGGGCTAATTCTTGAATAAGCCCTAAAACGGCTTGCATATCTTCGGGATTTCCTTTTCTAATAATCATCGTTTTGTTTTTAATGGTTTTTTATTGTTCTAAATTTCTGTTTAAGGCACTAAAACACCTCTTTAAACAGCAAATATACAATAGTGATAAACAAAGTAAATAATATTCAAATCATTTTCACAAAAAATCCGATATTTGTGACTTCAAACTAACTACAACGATTTCGTAATGGAAGAACGCAACAAAACATTAGGTGAATTTATCATCGAAAATCAAACCGCTTTTCAATATTCTTCAGGCGAATTATCCAGAATTATCAACTCGATTCGATTAGCGGCCAAAGTGGTCAACTACAAAGTGAATAAAGCTGGCTTAGTCGACATTGTTGGAGCGGTTGGCGCCCAAAATATTCAAGGTGAAGATCAGCAAAAATTGGACGTTTATGCCAATGAAGTTTTTATACAAACTTTAATAAATCGCGAGATTGTTTGTGGGATTGCTTCCGAAGAAAATGATGATTTTATAACCGTACAAGGTTCAGACAACAGCCATAACAATAAATATGTAGTTTTAATGGATCCGCTGGATGGCTCTTCAAATATAGACGTGAATGTTTCTGTGGGAACTATTTTTTCAGTTTTTAGAAGAATAACTCCTGTAGGAAGTCCGGTAACTTTAGAAGATTTTTTGCAACCCGGAATCAATCAGGTTGCCGCAGGATATGTTATTTACGGCACATCAACGATGCTGGTTTATACGACTGGACACGGCGTAAATGGGTTTACATTAAATCCAGCCATTGGAACATTTTATTTGTCACACCCAAAAATGGAATTTCCAAAAGATGGAAATATTTACTCCATAAACGAAGGAAATTATGTCCATTTTCCGCAAGGTGTGAAAGATTATATTAAGTATTGTCAGCTTGAAGAAGAAGAAAGGCCTTATACTTCAAGATACATAGGAAGTTTAGTTTCTGACATTCACAGAAATATGATAAAAGGGGGAATTTATTTGTACCCAACCAGTTCCAAAGCACCAAAAGGTAAATTGCGATTGCTTTATGAATGCAATCCAATGGCGTTTATTGTGGAGCAAGCCGGAGGAAAAGCATCGGATGGTTTTACAAGAATAATGGAAATTCAACCAACAGAATTGCACGAAAGAGCACCATTCTTTTGTGGCAGTAATAATATGGTTGAAAAAGCGGAAGATTTTATGCGATTAGCCAAGTTAAGTAAATACTAAAGAAATTAAAAGCCCCCAAATTTGGGAGCTTTTTTTATCTATTCATATTTTGCATTTCGTAAATAAAGGTGTCTAAATCTACTTTTTTATCGATTAATGCGAGTGCTTTATTGACAATATAATTAACATTACTTGTAGTAAATCCAAGGGCTACGGCAAATTTTCTCAATAAAATTTCTTGTTTATCGCCCAAATGATGATCGTGGTGAACCACTCTGGCCATGTTGTATAAATTCTCCAGTCTTTCTAGATACAAATAAGGAGGATTCAAAGGATATTTCAATGGATCTTTTAAAATTTCTTTGTATTCTTGCTCAGAAATATCAAGTTTCACAGCCAATTTGTCTAAAAACTTTTTTTCATCGGGATCAAATTCCCCTCCATCTGCATACAGCACTCGAACCACTGCAGAAAAACGACCTTTTATTCGGTGTTTAAATTCGCTATCAAATAATTGTGCAATTGACATAATAATAAGTTTTAAATTGTCCTATAAAGTTACGATTATTTTCGAATTTTTCAAATTTCAACTGCTAATAATTTTTATTACTAATTCATCTTTTTGATAAAATTTTCTATACTAAAAATGCTTTTAACACTGTCTTATAAATCTAATTTCAAAATATATTGTAAGTTTGACGACCCCTAATCTTTAAAACTATTTACAATGTCTGAATTTTGGATATATTTCGAAAAAGGGTTGAGGCACATCCTCGATCAATATGCTTATGACCACATCTTATTTCTAATTGCATTGACGGTTCCGTATGCATTTAAGGATTGGAAAAGACTGTTGCTTTTAGTTACCATTTTCACCGTTGGACATACATTGGCATTGCTGTTGTCGGTTTTTGGAGTGATAATATTAAAAGGCAATTTGGTCGATTTTTTAATTCCAATAACCATACTTATTGTGGCTTTTTTTAATCTTTTTACTGCTGGAAAATCATCAAAACAAGAAAGTATCAGCATCATTGGTTTCGTTACTTTGTTTTTTGGAATTATCCACGGATTGAGTTTTGCGACTTATTTTAAAACCATAGTTGGAGGCTCCCCACAGTCTAAATTATTGCCTTTGTCTGAATTTTCATTAGGAATAGAAACTTCTCAAATAATTGTTGTTTTTATTGTGTTAATACTTTCGTATATTGTTCAAACTTTCTTCCGATTTTCGAAACGTGACTGGACATTAGTGATGTCGTCATTTGTGATTGGGGTTGTTTTGCCAATGATTATCTCAAGCGAAATTTGGAATAGATAAATAGAAAATGGAAAGGAAAAAATTAAATAAATACGACAAAGCGTATCTTAGAATTGCCAAAGAATGGAGTCATTTGTCCTATTGCAAACGCAAACAAGTGGGCGCTATAATTGTTCGCGACAAAATGATTATTTCTGATGGATATAATGGAACGCCTTCTGGTTTTGAAAATTGTTGCGAAGATGAAGAAGGTTTGACTAATTGGTATGTACTTCACGCCGAAGCAAATGCAATCCTAAAAGTAGCTAGATCTACACAAACTTGTGAAGGAGCGACGCTTTATATTACACTTTCGCCTTGCAAAGAATGTAGTAAATTAATTCATCAATCGGGGATAAAAAGAGTCGTTTATCAAATAGGTTACAGAGACACTTCGGGAGTAGATTTTCTTGCGAAAGCGGGTGTAATCGTAGAACAAATAGAAGTTTTAGAATAAATGAAAATGAACCCCAAATATTTTCCTATACTTATTTTTGCCACTTTAGCCTTTGGAATTCTTATTGGCGGATGGCTTAATTTTCCAGACCAAAGTCAATTTTTGGCTAAAAATAATTCAAAAAATAAACTCAACAAACTCATTGATTTCATTAACACGGAATATGTCGATAATGTAAATACGGATTCGATTGTCGCTCATACTGTTGACAATATTCTGGCGCAATTGGATCCACATTCTGTTTATATTCCGCCAAAGGAACAAACTGAAGTTGCCGAAAGTATGCGAGGAGATTTTGTGGGAATCGGAGTGAATTTCTATATGTATAAAGATTCGTTAGCGATTATTAAAACCGTCGAAAACGGTCCTTCGGAAAAAGCCGGAATTAAATCGGGAGACCGCATTCTTTATGCCGACAAGACAAAATTATTTGGACGAAAATTACCTACAGACAGTCTTTTTTCCAAACTAAAAGGAGTAGAAGGTTCTGAAATTGTAGTTACCGTTTACCGAAAATCCGAAAACAAAAAATTAAATATTAAAATCAGAAGAGGTGTCGTTCCCATAAAAAGTGTCGATGCTGCCTTACTTTTGAATCCTACAACGGGTTACATCAAAATTAATCGATTTGCAGAAAGCACTTTCGACGAGTTCGAAGCGGGATTGACCAAATTGAAAGAACAAGGAGCCAAATCATTGATAATTGACCTTCGTGACAACGGAGGTGGCTATTTAGAACAAGCTGTGGCTATTGCCGATGAATTTCTAACTGACAAACAATTAATTGTATTCACAAAAGATAAAAAAGGAACACTTGAAAAAACTTTTGCTACAAATGCAGGCAATTTCGAAAACGGAAAATTATTTATCTTAATCAACGAAAACAGCGCATCGGCAAGCGAGATTTTGGCCGGAGCCATTCAGGATAATGACAGAGGAACCATTGTGGGTCGCCGTTCTTTTGGCAAAGGATTGGTACAACGCGAAATGGATTTCGACGATGGATCTGCAGTGCGATTGACCGTTGCCAGATATTATACTCCTACGGGACGTTCCATACAAAAACCCTATACAAAAGGCACCGAAGATTATTTGAAAGAATCCGAATCGCGTTTTAAAAGCGGAGAATTGTATAATAAAGACAGCATAAAAACGCCTAAAACTCCAAAATTCAAGACTCCAAAAGGTAAAATTGTGTATGGTGGTGGCGGAATTGTTCCCGATATTTTTGTTCCGCTAGAAGTAGAGCAGGGTAAAGAACACACGGTTTATTTATTGCAATCGGGCGTTATGGGACAATTTGTTTTTGAGCAATTAGATCACAACCGAAATGCATTTAAAGGATTGACTTTTGAACAATTTAAAGTCAAAATAGATGCGACCGATTTGTATTTCGAGGCTTTTCAACAATTCCTTTCTAAAAATGGAATTGAGATGAAATTGGATACAAATAAAGCTTTGGTAAAACGCTATTTGGCAGCAGAATTCGCCCGACAGTTATACAACGAAAGTAAATTTTATGATATTGTGTTGAAAGATGATGCGATGATTGAGGCGGTTTTGAAGTGAAATTACTTCTTAATACTATCGTGCGATTGCGTTTGAATTCCGCCATTCCATAAAGTCAGAATATCAGTTGCAACGGCAGCACCGCTTCCGGCAGCAATTGCCAATTGGCTTCTCAATCCAGCAAGAGTTCCAATTACAAAAATACCTTCGGCTACTTTATGGTCGTTGTTTTTTAGCTGAATTCTTTGTTTTTCGACAGGAATTTTTTGGTGTGGTTCTACATATTGCATTAAGCCTTCAATAGCAAAAGTATTGGCAGCGCCAATTCCCACAACGATCATTTTGGATTTATAAATATTTTTATTTGTAGTAATGGTAAATTCAGGAGAATCGCCCTCTACTTTTAGGACTTTTTCATTTGAAATCTGAACAATATGAGGATAAGTTTTGGATAAATGCTGAATGCTTTCAGCTAATAAATCAGAACCCAATTTACCTGGAGCAATTCCGTACCCATTATTAATTAAAGCTTCCTGAAGAGAGGAGTTTTTTTGATGCGTAATGATGCCAATTTTTTTATCAATAACAAAAGGCTTGTTTTTGGCGGAACCTAAAACTAAAGCACAAGACATTCCAGAAACGCCGCCGCCAAGGATTAAAACATCAAACACAATTAGAATTTATCATTCATTTTTTCCTCGATACTTTTTGACATTCTAAATATCAAAAGAATTAAAACAGCACAAAATGAAGCCGCAATTCCAATAAAAGCAATCATACTGTTCCCTTCGAGAGGATGTTTGAAGTCGAGCAGACTAATATTGAATGCGATTAGCCCGATTGCCAAAACTACCAATATGTTAGTGAAAAGTTTCATAAAATAAAATTTTGTAAAAATGATGGGTAAATTTATAAAAATTTATTTTACGCGAACAAACCTTTAACATTAGCGGCGAATAATTTAACAGCAATTGCTAAAAGAACGACTCCAAAAGCCTTTCTGATTACTCCCAAACCATTTTTTCCCAGCATTTTTTCAATTTTTGCCGATGATTTCAAAACAATATATACGATAATGATATTAAAAACAATGGCAATTACAATATTTATGGTTTGGTATTGGGCTTTTAATGACAATAAAGTGGTCATCGTTCCCGCACCGGCAATTAATGGAAAAGCAATTGGCACAATGGATGCAGAACTAGCTTCTCCATCGCGATAAATGCGAATGCCCAAGATCATTTCAAGTGCCAAAAAGAACAAAACAAAGGAACCTGCAACAGCAAATGAATGAACATCAATTCCTATAAGGTTCAAGAATTCTTCTCCTATAAATAGAAAGACAATCATAATAATTCCAGCTACTAACGAAGCTTTCTCTGATTCGATATGGCCGTGTTTTGTCCTCAAATCGACAACGATAGGAATAGTTCCCACAATATCAATTACGGCAAAAAGCACCATCCCAACAGTAATTATTTCTTTAAAATCCAATTCCATAATTTCTTAATTTTATGGGGCAAAAGTAGTATTTTCTATGTGGTTAACTGTCAAATTAAGGTTATTTTTTGGAAAAGCCTATCTAGTAAGATTGTTGTTAATGTTTATTTTATTCTAATAATTTGAATATTTGCTAACTGTTTTTGACTCAAAATACTCAAAAATTAGCTTTCAAAATTCAGATTTGCAAAGTATATTTGCAAAATGTTTCAACTAGGAAAAACCATCGTATCGGAAGACATTCTCCAAAAAGAATTTGTTTGTAATTTATCAGCTTGCAAAGGCGCTTGTTGCGTCGATGGCGATGCTGGCGCACCTTTAAACGAGGCCGAAACTAAGATTTTGGAAGAAATTTATCCAAAGGTAAAACCATTTCTTCGCAAGGAAGGCATTGCCGCCATTGAAGCTCAAGGAACCTGGACAAAAGGCACTGATGGCGATCTTGAAACTCCTTTAATAGATAATAAGGATTGCGCTTACGTTATTTATGATGGGAAAACGGCACTTTGCGGAATCGAACAAGCCTACAATCAAGGGGAAGTTAGTTTTAAAAAACCTGTTTCCTGTCATTTGTATCCCATTCGTGTGAAAGATTTCACTGAATTTTTCGCCGTGAATTATGACAAATGGGAAATCTGTGATGATGCCTGTTCTTTAGGCAAAGAACTCGAAGTTCCGGTTTATAAATTTGTCAAAGAAGCACTCATTCGAAGATTTGGCGAAGATTGGTATTTAGAGCTCGAAAAAGTCGCTGAAGAACTAAAAAAATAATTTCCAAAAAATTATATTTTCCTCATTTAGTATTTTTTTAAATCCTATATTTTACAGCGTCTTACGCTTTATTTTATTTTTTAAAATATTGATTTACAGTTTTTTATAATTTGTATGAAAAATATTCTAATCGCTTCCATTTGTTAAAAACTAAAGCCAATTGTGAATAAGTTTGGCTTTTTATAACCGCAAGAATTCACAATCTTTGTAATCTACGAAAAGCATAATAATTCGTTAAAATTTCAAAAAAAACAAAAACTATAATGTCAAAACTTGAACCAATCTTACAAGAAAATAAAAATCGATTCGTGATTTTCCCTATCAAACACCACGATATTTGGGAATTTTACAAAAAAACAGAAGCCAGTATCTGGACTGCAGAAGAAATTGATTTGGCTCAGGATTTGAACGATTGGAATAATAAATTAAGCGAAGACGAAAAGTATTTTGTTAAACATATTCTAGCTTTTTTTGCCGCTTCGGACGGAATTGTAAACGAGAATTTAGCTCAAAATTTTGTAAACGAAGTGCAATATGCGGAGGCAAAATTCTTCTATGGTTTCCAGATTATGATGGAAAACATTCATAGCGAAACCTACTCACTTTTGATTGATACTTATGTAAAAGACGAGGCCGAGAAAGATGAATTGTTCAATGCTATCGAAAGATTTCCAGCCATCAAGAAAAAAGCAGAATGGGCTTTGAAATGGATTGAATCCGATTCGTTTGCCGAAAGATTAATTGCTTTTGCAGCCGTTGAAGGTATTTTCTTCTCCGGAAGTTTTTGCTCTATTTTTTGGTTGAAAAAACGTGGTTTGATGCCAGGATTAACATTTTCGAACGAATTAATTTCTCGTGACGAAGGTGTTCACTGTGATTTTGCCGTGCATTTACACAACCATCATTTAAAACATAAAGTTTCAAAAGCACGTATTAGAGAAATTATCGTTGATGCTTTAGACATCGAAAGAGAATTTATAACTGAGTCGATTCCAGTAAGTTTAATTGGAATGAATTCGGTTTTGATGACTCAATATTTAGAATTTGTTACCGACAGATTATTGGTAGAATTGGGTTGCAAAAGAGAATACAACACCGCAAACCCTTTTGATTTTATGGATATGATTTCGCTTCAGGGAAAAACAAATTTCTTCGAAAAGAAAGTAGGAGAATATCAAAAAACTGGGGTAATGAATACAGATTCTGATGCCCAAAAAATTAGCTTTGACGCCGATTTCTAAAAAATAGAAACCGATTTTTACAGAAAACCCAAATCTGAAAAATGGCTTAGCCCCGATAGAAGGGAAAATCCCACGCTTTTTGGCGTGGATTGGAATGATAGCGGGATTAGCTTCCCAAAAAACACACACAAATAAACCAAAATAGAGAAGGGATTGTCTATTTTAAAAAAAAAGTAAGCTTATGTATGTAGTAAAAAGAGACGGTCACAAAGAGCCGGTAATGTTCGATAAGATTACGGATAGAATAAAAAAATTATGTTACGGACTAAATGGTTTAGTAGAACCTGTAAAAGTGGCGATGCGTGTAATCGAAGGATTGTATGACGGAGTTTCGACTTCGGAATTAGACAATCTTGCTGCCGAAACTGCAGCTTCGATGACCATTGCACATCCTGATTATGCTCAACTTGCAGCTCGAATTGCAATTTCGAATTTGCATTCCAATACCAAAAAATCTTTCTCGGAAACAATGAACGAAATGTTTCATTATGTAAATCCGAGAACGAATCTTGAAGCGCCTTTGCTTTCAGAAGAAGTGCATAAAGTAATTATGGACAACGCCGAATTCTTAGATTCGCACATTATATACAATAGAGATTTTAATTATGATTATTTTGGTTTCAAAACTTTGGAACGTTCCTATTTGTTGAGAATAAACGGAAAAATTGTGGAGCGTCCCCAACATATGTTGATGCGTGTTTCGGTTGGAATTCACTTGGGTGACTTGGATTCTGTGATAGAAACTTACGACTTAATGTCGAAAAAATTCTTTACACACGCAACGCCAACTTTGTTCAACTCAGGAACGCCAAAACCACAAATGT
>JAEMQE010000069.1 GCA_022758945.1 Lentimicrobium sp.
CATTATTTTATTCTAATTACTTAAAATTATTTACAACAATTAGTTAATTCAATTTTAGTTCAAAATTAAGCTATTATATTTAAATTCAATAAGACTATTTATAGTATTTCAGGCATCCCTATTGATTGGCAAGCTAATTGTTTAAAATAAATTTCTTCAAAATTTCTTCTTAAATGACATCTTTTAAAAAAAAGATCAATATCGAAAATTTAGTGAAATACTCTTTTTTTGGTTAATTCAACTATCTATTAACAAGTTGTTCGTGATTCAATATATTTTTTTAACCACATAGGAACATCATATAAAAAATAATAGGCATTTACTTTTTAGCAAAATCTTCCGTCGTCTTTTATTGTTACTTTTTCAATATCTACCTTTTCAAACCATCCTATTTTATTGGCTTTGCGAACATCAAAAGCAGGAACAAAAGGCTTTATATCAAGCAAAGGTGTGCCATCAATAATGTCGATTCCTGATATATAGAGAACATTTCCTTTGATTTTTTCGAGTTGTACAACCGAAAACCCTATTGGATTTGGTCGTCCAGGGGATCGAGTGGCAAAAACTCCACGTTCGTCTGTGTCTAAAAAAGGAATTACTTTTAATGGTGATTTCTTTATCAAGTGCATGTGAAAAATCAAAATGAGGTGTGAAAATCCTTCAATATCATTCAATCCTTCAGCATATTCGTCAAAAATTTCAACCGTAGCTCTGCTGTTTGGCGAAGCTACAGGTTGAATGGGTGTTCCTATTGAATCCTTGAAAGGGGAATGTATAATCCCAACAGGTTGATATGAAATTGTATTTCTGTTGTTATCCACTTCAATTAATGGTTATTATTGCAGATATGTCCGTGTTCTTCATGATTATCGTGACTCTTACAACCTTCTCCAGAATCATCAATTTTGCCTTGTAAAAAATCTTCTGCAAGTTGTCTAACATCACCATTGCAACCTCGAAAAACATCAATACCATGATGTTGAAGAACCCTTAACGCTCCATCACCCATGTTTCCTGCTAGCATTACATTTACTCCAACTTCTTTTAATATACTTCCGATATTACTTTTGCACCCACAACCTTGTGGCGAAGGCAATATTTCAGTTTTTACTATTTTATTCTCTGCGTTAACTGTAAAAATGGTGTACGCGTCACAGTGACCAAAATGGTCATCTACTTCATTTCCTCTAGTAGGAATTGCTAATTTTATCATAGTGTTATTTATTTTAGTGTATGATTTAACTCCCCCTTGAATCATACTGATTTTTATTTTTAAGAATTATTTGTGGGAGTTTCTTTTTTATAATCTCTTTTTTTTGTGTGAATTAAACATTTAATTTTTGCTAAACCTCTAAGGAATAATACACTCCTTTTTCTTGGCTTTCAACATCTTGACATAATTTCCGTCCGTTAATTGTTTCAAAAATATATCGTCTTTTGCGTGGCAATGAATACAAGCTCCTACTTGCAGCATTTTCTTTTGATCCTTCAAATCCAAAGGGTAAAAATAATCGTGTGAGGAATACGTGGTTTTAATATTCACATCTTTCATAAAACCAATCCAAGCATCCTGTGGCAAGCCGTCTTGTGGGGAATTGGCATAATAGGAAGTAAATTCCCAACGAGCAGAATTTGCTTTAACAGCATAATTTAAAGTTCCTTTTCCAAAACCTAATGCTTGGGAATTGATATGACAGGAAGCACAATTCCGAACCGTTTTCGTAGTCGTGTGGGCTGCATTTGGCGCGTACCATCTTAAAAACTTTTGGTCTTTCCCGCTTTTATTTCCTTTAAATTTAGATTTATCCAAAGTCATAATCATACCGGGAATGGCAGGCACAAACTCTATATTATTTCCTGTTTTTTTTACTCCAATTGTTGGTGGTAGAAAACCAAATTCGGCGACGTGTTCTATCCAACGACCGTCTGTTTTATCGGCATTTACAATTCGCGGATCATAATCGGTGTGGCATCCTATGCAAGTGGGAGCCCAAGCTGTATGACACATACTGCAAGACACTTTTTGATGCACGGCATCCCGTTTGCAAGAAGGCTTTATCGCAAGTTCTTTTTTACTGATTTTAGAAACCAAAAAAGCATTTCCTTTAACATCAATATGAGTATTTACTAATGGAATAGAACCTTTTTTTGTTACTAAATACTGGTCTGGTGAATGTTTATAACCTCTTAACGCATAATCCAAAGCTGAAATATAATCCATTTGCGTCTGTTTCGATTGGATAGGTTTTCCTTGAGTATGACAATCTTCACAACTTATTTTTATGGCATCGGCTTCGTGTTTATAGGTCTTGCCATCGCCCATAATTTCTTGTGAAACGTGACAATCTATACAAAGCATTCCAGATTTGTGATGCACATCGGCAGTAGTTTTTTCGAATACTCTTCCGTCCATTAAAAGCCGATGATTTTTACTGTTTTTTACCTCTTTTGGACTGAGTAAAGTTTCGCTCCAGCCTTCATAATTGGTGGCAATTCGTCCCGAACGGCTGTGGCAACCAAAACATTTGGTATTATCGACATTGAGATTGATTTGCGGATGAATTTGGTCTTTGATATTGGGTTTTGTTCCTGCGTCATAATTCAAATGGCAAGCCAAACAACCTCCACCACGGGTGAGTTCATCAACACCTGCGTAATGTGTTTTTTCGTTACCCAAATGACAAGTAGCGCATTTGTTTTTGAGGTGCATATCGGCGGCAGTTTGTCCAAGATGTGTGATATGAAATACAGAATCACTGGGTTTTAATTCGTCGAAAAGAGTTTTATCCACGCTGATAATTCCAGAATTGGTGGTCATCAATGATTTTTGAACACGGTTTAATTCTTTAGAATGACAATTGGCCGTGGCACAAGTTTGTGAAGCATTTTGAAGATTTCCGGGAATCAGAACCATTCCTTTATGGGCTTCGTTTTTAGTATTAGAATGAATATTCCCTAAATGACAGGAAGCACAACCAATAATTTTCGGGTCGTGATGTGTGCTAAAACCCGTCATTTCACTATGGCAAGAGATACAAGATTCTTTTTTATCAGAAATCACTTTATACTCTTGGTCTGTGTTTTTACAACCGACGAAAAGTATAGCCATTAAAGATAGTAATCCTACAAAGAATGTTTTATTTGAAATCAAAATATAGTGGAATTGACCGTAAAATTAGTCAATAAATAGGTGTAATTTATTATTAACAACCTTGATCTTTACTAGCAGCCGATTTTACAGGTTTTACAATTACTTTTGCATTAGACATAGTTGGTTTAGCCATAGTTGTATTTACTTTACTGCTAGATTTATTGGCATCCGAAATAAATTGTGCAAAATCGACCACGGCAGTTTCATCGTTGAATTGGGTTGGATTTGCGGCAATTTCTTTCCAATTTCCTGCTTTCAAATCATCGTAACCAACGGCTAAATAACTAACATTTTCGATACCCATTTGTTTCAAAATCATAAAAGGCACATTTGCTTCAGAAGCGGAAGAACCATATAATATAGCTTTTTTATTTCCTTCTTTTAATGTTACAAAAAAGTCCATATTTGAATCGTCCATTAGATTGACTTTATAAATATTTTTGGCATCGGGCAAATGACCTTTGGCAAAATCAAATTGGCTTCTAACATCAACCAAAACAATAGATTTATCTTTATCTAAAATTGCCTTCGCTACCGTTTGAGGAGACACTTGAAAACTGGCGACTTTGATTTCGGATAGTTCCTTATCTAATGGAGTTTTAAAAATATATTTATCGGTTTTTAAAAATATAAAACCTAAAACCAATACAATAAGTGTGGCAATAACTCCAAAGGTAATCCAATTGGTTTTGGTAAATTCTGAAGTATCATTTATAGGGTTTGTGTCCATTTTGATTCAATTAATTTTTATAGATTTGTTTCAATTTATTGTGGTTTTACAGCTAACAACCTTCATCTTTACCTGCTTTCTTTTTAGGAACAACAACTTTTGGAGTTGCTTTTATTGCAGTATTGGCTCCTGTAATTGTAGAAGTGTTTTGCACTGCAGCAGCTCCTCCGGGAATAAATTCGTCAGGATTTGGCAATCCTAAATGTGCCCCAACCGCTTTGCGGAAACTGTAATTCTCAAAGGCTTCTTTTGGATCTGTTTCCAAAGGTTTTGGAGGATTCAAATACAATTGGTAGAATTGATTTAATCCGCCATTGAGGACTTTTAGGTTTTTAATTCCTGCTCTTCGCAAAATCATCCACACTTGGTCGGGAACAATCGTGCCATTGGAAAACAAAACCACATTATAAGCTTCTGAATCAAAAACAGCTTGATTTTCTTCGGTTAATATTTTTTCATACGGAATATTAATAGCTCCAGGAAGCGTAAATTTTGCATACTGAACAGCATCTCTTAAGTCAACCAAAAGATAAGATGGATCTTGACCAATAATGACTTTGGCCAACTCATCAGGTTGAATAAACCGATTACTATTAACCGATTCCAACAACAAATTATTGGGTGTAACACCAGTATATTTTGCCGATTTCAAGCTTTTTTGAATTCTTTTGGCATCAATTGAATTGCTTTTGTCGGGCAAAAAAGCCAATATAAGTGATAATACAATTGGAACTAGGGCTAAAAATATATATCGTTTTTTCATTTTAAATTAGATATGAGATAGGAAACCGTACTTTGAAATTAATATTCTACACTTTTAACTCGTTTGCGGATAAGCATCGTTACATAAAAGGCAATTATGGCAATTATTGAAATACCAACCATAAACCAATACGGACTAATATTGAAATATTCCGGTACGGTTACATCGCCCAAATTGCTTGAATTATAAAAATTTTCGAATAAAGGAAACATTTCAGAGAACACAAATACGCCGAGGATTATCCCTCCAAAAAATACATAACCATCTAATTTTCCAATTCCAATGGCGGTAACGCAAGTTCCTGGACAAAATCCTCCAGTTACAAAACCCAATCCCATAAAGAGACCGCCTACAATAATTGGCCAAACTCTAGCTGGTAAACCGTCTAAAGCCGCCATATCGATCCATCCAAAATAATCCATAAACAACAATCCGATGGATGCGGTAATTGCTGCTGTAACAAACATTCTCAATACGGCAAAATCATATCCGTAAAAAACGCCTACCAATTTTCGAGAAGAGGAGAATCCAGATGATTCTGATACGTATCCAAATGCTGTTCCCATAAGGATAGCAATGATATTATTCCATTGATCTGATAAAATTCCTGGTATTAATGGTCCCATAATAAAGTTATAAGTTTGAGGTTAGAAGTTAGAGATTAAATCCCCTGTTGCTATCCACGTTAATTTTTATTTTGTTTTATTTTATTTTAGAAGAAGTCGTTATATCCATAATTTTCTAAAGAAATAGGCAAATAAATAAGCCCCTCCAAAAATGGAAAGCATCGCAATATAACCACCTAGTGACAATACGGTCATTCCGCTCAAGGCCGCTCCGCTAGTACATCCTTTGGCAAATTGTGCTCCAAAACCAAATAAAGCGCCGCCCAATAAAGCTAACCATAAACGCTTTCTGGCAGTGATATTTGGAGAGTGTTGCACTCTAAAATAGACTCTGCCCGATAAGGACCCCGAAATAAAGGCGCCTGCAAGAACTCCAATTACCTCGAAAACCAACCAATTGCTAATAGGAACTTTACCTCCTAAAAATTGATCGGCATAATAGGAATTATTTTTGGCGTGAGTAGGTGCAACTGTTTCAATAGTTTGAGTTACAATCGCTTTGGCCGCTCCTGATGCTCCTAATCCCCTTCCCGTAAAAAAGAAAGTCATTATCAATATGAGTCCCAATAGAAATCCACCAAAATAAGGATTCCAATAAATGTGTTGTTTATCTGATTTTATATTCATCATTTTAAACTTTAAAAATTAATAAAGAATACGTGTTATTTGCCCCGCTTCGACCATCAAAACCCTGAAAATTAATCCGCTTACAATAATTAAAATTGCAGGAACAACAACAGGAACTTTGTAGCCCATCAATTCGAAAACCTCTAAAACCAAAGGTAACAGTAAGCCTAAAGCCACGAAGAATCCAAAGAACAAGGTTGTCAAATCACCTCCTACTAATATTTTTACGGCTTCTACCTGCATTTCATTTCCAGCATAATAGCCCATAATCAAGTGAATGATTAAACCCACTTCGATAACAATTAATAAAATGTCAATTTTGCTGAATAAATGTCTTTCGTGAGTAGATTTGGCAAACAAAATTATTGTTGCAGCCGCTGTCGAAAGTCCAGAAACCAAGAATAATGGTCCTAAAATAGCGTTGTTCCAAAGCGGACGAGCATTAAATGCGGAAAGTAAAATGCCGGTATAAATTCCCAATACAATCGTCAAAGGAATCAAAGCCAAAGCAATATATTTTTTGTATTTCACACATAAATCTTCTAATTTAAATAGAATTGGAAGTTTGGTGTAATTTAGTTTTGGAAACAACTTTCTCAAATCGGAAAAAACCCAAAGAATAGAAAGTGGCGTTACTATCAACAAAACCCAAGCTCCCCAAGACATTGGCGATTCCAAGCGAATTGTGGTGTAGAGTTTCCAAGAATAAAAAGGATTTCCCAAGTCAATAATTAGCGCCAACAATCCAATTGCCAAAGCAAAAGGGACAATTAGTGGCGCCCATTTCGAAGCACCTTTCAGTTCTTCGTCTTTATTCAAAAGATGGGTAATAGCAGAAAACAAAAGAATTCCTGCCGATAATCCTCCCAAAAACAAATAAAATGATATTGGGAATTCCCAGAGTGATAAATGGGGATCTATGTGCGGAATGTTTCTTCCGCTAATGAAAATTTCTTCTTTCATTTTGTATGAGTTATAGTTAAAGACGAATCTTTGGATTTAAATTAAATAATACACATTGGGCGATGTTCCAGCTTCTTTGGCCAAGACTTTGTATTTCCTTTCGGCTAATAATTGAGCGACTTTGCTATTAGAATCGTCTAAATCACCAAAATACATGCATTTTGTTGGACAAACCGAAACGCAGGCAGGATCTTGTCCTTTTCTCACTCTGTGAATACAGAATGTACATTTATCAACAACTCCCAAATCGGGATGTCTATATCTAGCATCGTAAGGACAGGATTCGATACAAGCGCCGCAACCGATGCATAAATCTCTATCAACCAAAACAATTCCGCCTTCTACAATATGGCTGGCTTCAGTTGGGCAAGTTCTTACGCAAGGTGCGTTGTCGCAATGATTGCAGCGTTCCGACCTCAATTCTATATCTACTTCAGGATAGGTTCCATTAACAGATTCGGTTACCCAGTCTCTGCAATATCCTGATGGAACATCATTTTCTGTTTGACAAGCCACTACACAGTCGCTACATCCTACGCATTTGAGCGTATCTATGACCATTACATATCTCATCTTAGGCTGTTTCTTTAGGGTTTTCCGTTAAAATTGTTACAAAATTTCCTCTCATTCCAGTTCCTCCCATCAAAGGATCGACCATCAACTTGGTAATCATCTCGGTATCGTTGGCGCCTTTTCCGTAAGAACGCTTCATATCGGGATTTTTTTGTCCAAATCCGTGTACCATATAAACCGAATCCCAACGAATTCGCTCGGTAAGACGCACTTTTATTGGAAATGAAGAAACCACATCATCTTGATTTTTTAACCAAACAGGTTGTCCTGATTTTAAGTTCCAAATCTTTCCAACTTTAGGATTGACCCATAAAGTATTTTCACTTCTCAAGTCATTTAAATTCGGACTGTTCACCGTTTTACTAAACGTGTGCATTGGTGCGCGACCATAATTCAATCGGAAATAATCTTTGGGAGGTTGTTCGTGGGCAGTGTAAACCGGCATTGGATCGAGACCTAAATCTTTTAGTTTTTGGGAAAACAATTCAATTTTACCAGAATCGGTTTTAAAAATATGCTCCGCTCCTTCTTCAATATATAATGGACCTCCTGTTCGAGGAAGATTTTTTACTCCAATTTTTTTCATTTCTTCCAATGAAGTTCCCATTTGTTTGAATTGCCAATCTAAAATATCGGTATAATCGTTGAAATTATAATAGTCACTTAAACCCAGTTTCAAACCAATTTGTTTACCAATCCACCAACCTGGTTTAGATTCCCAACGAGGTGCAGCAGCAGGCATTCTCAAAGCGACAGAAGGTGTTCTAGAATCTGAATTTCGAAGGTCGTCATAGCGTTCCAAATAAGAACACTCGGGTAAAACTACATCGGCATAACCCGTAATTTCTACTGGATAAATATCAATAACCACCAAAAACTCCAAAGCTTCGATAGCTTTCATCATCAAGTTTTTCTCTGTTGGAACAGATTGCGTCAAATTCGTTCCCGCCACCATCCAAGCTTTTACTTGATGTGTGGTATCTTCGCCAGGAATCGAAGCCCGAATTACTTCATTAGTAATCCCTTGATTGGCAAAAGGCAAATTGACATTCAAATCTTTGGCTTTCCAAGCTGGTTCTGGATATTCAGGATGTGGGAATTTTGGAACTACCGCCTTTGTATTAAAATAAAAACCACCTCGACGTCCCCAAGTGCCCAAAAGTGCATTTAGAATTCCAATAGCACGGGTACGTTGCGTATCATCGCCATACCAAACGGAATGTCTTCCAGGGTGAATCATTGTGGCTGGAGCAGCTTTTCCCATTTCACGTGCCGAGTCCCGAATCATTTTGGGTGTTAAATCGGTAATGCTATACGCCCATTCTGGAGTGAATTGACGAACGTGTTCTTTTAGCTCATCAAAACCTGTGGTGTATTTTGCCACATAGTCTTTGTCGTATAAATCTTCAAAAATAATGACATTCATCCAAGCCAATAGCAAAGCGATATCAGTAGCAGGACGAATAGGCAACCAATATTTCGATTTACTTGCCACAGTAGATAAACGTGGATCAACGGTGATAATGGTTACGCCTTTGTCGATAGCTTCTGAAACTTCTTGCACTTGCGTATTGTGCATATTTTCGCCAATATGAGAACCTATAAATACCAAACATTTGGAATCCCGCATATCGGTAGCTTCTGGTGAACCACAAGTTTCTCCAAAAGTGAGTTTCAAACCTTCGTCACGAGGGCCACGACATTGAGCAAAAGCGGGTTCGGCAACAGTATCGGAACCGTAAGCACTAAAAAGATGTTCTAAATGACTACCAATCGCTCCGTGTTTCAATAAAGCAAAACTTTCGGCTCCGTATTTGGTTTTGATGTCGTTCATTTTGCTGGCCACCAAAGAAATGGCTTCTTCCCAAGAGGCTTCGCGAAATACTGATTTTTCTCCTTTTTTAGAAACTCTAATCAATGGTGTTTTTAGTCGGTCGTCATCGAAATGCATTCCCAAACCACCAGTTCCTCTTGTACATAATCTCCCTTTGCTGTGCGTATCGATGTCGTTGCCAATAATTTTTTTTATCGTACCTTTTTCGTCCACATAAGTCCAGCCGGCGCATTTCCAAAAACAGACATCACAATAGGTAGGAAATCGTTTTAAATCGGGGCGGTCATAATTGAAATCTTCTTTATTTCCACCAAAAACATCAACTGAATAAAGCGAACCTGCAACAGCTGCTGCACCTGCTCCCCACATTGAAATTTTTATAAAATCCCTTCTTGATGAATTCATATTTAACTATTTAATTTGTTGTGAATATTTACAAATTCACATATATTATTTCTTAAAACTATTTAATTATAAAATTTTACTCTAGAATTCCTTTGTAAAATTAATTATTATAACATTGAGTTAATATGACATTTATCATATTCAATATAAATTTTGTTTTTTCTTTTTTTTGGGCGATAAAATAGTATTCGATACATAAAAAAAAGTAACAAATGTTAAATAACAAGGCATTTATAAAAATAAAACTTGCGGATTCGAACTAAGTTGGACAACTATTATTCTATCGATTATTATCTAAAAAAGCGATTTCTTTTAGCAAGAAACCGCTTTTTATATTCCAAATCAAAATTCTAAAGTTTTGCTTGTTTTTTATCAAATTTATACGATATCCCAATCATCACTAAATCTGTTGTCATTTCATAAGCTACTGTAGTTCCGGGAACCGCTCCATAAGGATTTGAGCTTGACACCATCATTGGATTGAGCATTTGTCCAGAAGTTTTTCCGTCGCTGGCTCCATGGTGATACACTGCGTCCAAAGAAATAGTGTTGCTTGCCGCATAGCTAAATCCAAATTGAAAAGCATTTTTAATAACAGCGGTTGCAGGAATATTAAAGAAAGTAACATCGCTACCAATAGGATTTGAGCTATAAGTATAACCCAACCTCAAAGGGAATTTATCGATTCCTTTATATTGAATTCCTGCTGATAAAATGGAAACATTATCCCATCCAAATCCTTTAACAGAAGCTGTTGGTGTCCATCCAGTTTCTGAAAAACCATTGGTGTTTTTATAGTCAACAATTCTATAATCAAGGGCAATGTCGAAATCGCTTTTTGAATATCCTAAACCAAATGAAAGTATTGCAGGATAGTCCATATCAAAATTATTAGTTCCTTTAGAATTATCTAAATAGGTGTTTTTAAATTCTAATTCGCTTAAATTTTGAGTTGTTTTGTACGAAACTCCTGCTTTGAATCCTTTTTTTGAATCAAAATACAAACCAAATTGAGCTCCAAAACCAGTAGTTGAGGCTTTATCGGTAGAAGGATATCCTGCTGCTGATGGATTGGCTGTTGGGTTTGGCATTAATTGCAAAGTTCCATAATTGAACGTTGGTTCAACACCCACAGAAATTTTATCTGTAACTTCATAAGCCCAAGTAAAGCCAATTTGCAACAACATATAATCGGATTTAATTCTACCAAAACCACCAGCTTGTTGCGGATAATTGATAGGATTTGAATTTAATGAAGGATTGAAATTGGGACTCATCGGTTGATTTAATTCTTCGGGAAAAGTAACCCCAAAACCACTTATACCAAAAGCAGAAACTCCAAAAGTGTGTTTGCTATTCTCTTTTCCCCATACCATTGCTAATGCAGGCATTATAGAGGGGTCTCTAGCATCTTTAGTAACGCCAGACACGGCAGGAGAACCAGCACCCATCATTCCTGCTGGTAAGCTAGAACTCAATTCTGGAGAAGAAAAAAACAAACCCATATCTAACTTGATGATTTTGTCATTAAACGCTGAAATTGAAGCTGGATTCCATTGCAACGCACCGGAAATATCCAAAGGTTGACCCGTAGATGCGCCACCCATAGACATATTAAAAGCTCCAACTCCTTGCATAATGTGACCTGCTTGTGAAAAAGCCACAGTCGAAAAGATTAATAAGCTAACTTGTAAAATAATTTTTTTCATGATTAAAAGTATTAATTATAAATTTAGTTTCTATAAAATTTGGCTCATTCCACATTTAGAACAAAACCTACAGATATAATAGGTCAAATATAATTATCCTTCGCATCCTATAATATGATAAATATCATATAGTAATAATATTGCAAAAAATAACCCCAACAAATAGGAATCTGTCGGGGTTACTATCAATAAATTGATGAAATTTACATATAACTCAAAATCTCTTTTTTGTAAGCATCATATTCTCCTTGTAAAATCAATCCGTTATCGAGGAGTTTTTTGTAGTTTTGAAGCTTTGCAAAAAGTTCGTCTTGCGTTAATTCGTTTGACAATTTTTCTGTTGAAGTCGCTGGATTTTCAGCAATAGGTTCTGAATAATTAGAAATCGCTGGCATTATTTCGGCATAATTGGTTACCTCTTCCGTTTCCACTTCTTCTATAACTTCTTCTTGAATATATTCTGGGATTTGAGTTTTCACTTCTTCGATTGTAACGGGGTTTTTCAATAAATCCAATTGTTCTTTGGCAAAAGTAGCAATCTTTCTAGCTTGAATTTTTGGAATATAATCAATAGAAACTTGAATTTGTGTTTTGGTCGAAAACGAAAATTCGGAACCTAAAATATTTTCTTTCATAAAAGTTCCTTCGACTTCGTCCCAAGTAAAATCAGTAAAATTCATTGTAAGACCTAGATTTTTTGGCTGACAAATAATAATTCGTTTATTCGTAACTACAACACTATCAGGAAAAACAGTAATAGCGGGTTTTTTTTGAACAGCTATATATCCAATTTCTTCGTTTTTCATCAATAAATCATTCAATTTTGAAGTGATTTTTTCGATGGCTTTTGGGTCTTGTTCTTCGTTTAGAAATTTTTTAAGATTATCAATCATAATATACTATTTGAATTGTGTTCTGAAATTTTTAGCAAAAGTAATGCCTAATTTTATATTTGCTTTGTCTATTCCGTAAAATTTTTAACTGAGGCTACCTATCTCGTCTTTAATTTTTTTGGTCAAACTTTTGAAAATCAAATTATAAGAATCATCAATCAATTCTTTGATAAATTTGTCCGAAACTTCACTGTTTATGACAATAGTGTTCCAATGCACTTTGCTCATGTGAAATGCCGGTTTGATACCTTCATAATTAGCTCGCAATTCCTGAGCATATTCTGGATCGCATTTCAAATTCACTGATGGCTTGCCCTCTTCCCATTGATTTAAAGACGAAAGAGCAAACATTTTTCCGCCAACCTTGAACACCAAAGTGTCTTTGTCAAACGGAAAATGTTCTGTGACGCTTTTTTTCGAAAGACAATATTCGTAGAAGATTTCTAGGTTCATTTTATATTTATTTTGAATTTAACATAAACATATCACTCGCGATTCCATCAGTCAAAAACTTTCCTTTTCGGGTTGGTTTTAAAATACTATTTTCAACAAAAAGCAATCCATCATTTAAAAATTTCTGCGCTTGATTTTGCAAATAATCTAAATACTCTTTCCCAAATTCATTTTCAATTCTCTCCAAGGAAACACCCCAAATGGTTCTCAAACCCGTCATAATATATTCGTTGTAACGATCGGTTTTGGATAAAATTTCAATTTCGTTGGGCAGTTTATTTTCGGCTAATGATTTCAAATAAATTGCATTATTCGAAACATTCCAACTGCGCGAAATTCCGTCATAACTGTGTGCTGATGGACCAATTCCGATGTATTTTTTTCCTAACCAATAGGCCGAATTGTTTT
>JAEMQE010000237.1 GCA_022758945.1 Lentimicrobium sp.
AAAATTAATGCAAATGATATTGTCTATTTTTATGATAAATAAATTCTCTTTTAATTTAAAGTAGAAATTGTTGTCGACTACCTGAATTTCTAGCCCCGAATACTTCACTTGATTCTTATTTTCTTATGAGCCTAGTGAACTTGGTTTGCATTGAAAATTCATTCTTACCAAACCTGTAAGGTTATGAAAACCTTACAGGTTTAAAAAAGATTGTAAGGAATAGCAGAAAATAGCTCCTAAAAATCCGTATTTTTGCATTCATTTTGAAACGAATTTTTAATTCGTAATTTTTAATTTTTAATTGATTATGTTACAAAATCCTAAAAGATATACCATTACGGCGGCATTGCCTTATACAAACGGACCCATTCACATTGGGCATTTGGCGGGTGTTTACGTGCCTTCGGATATTTATTCCAGATATTTAAGATTGCAGGGAAGAGACGTTTTGTTTGTTTGCGGAAGCGACGAACACGGCGTGGCGATTTCGATGAAAGCCAAAAAAGAAGGGGTTACGCCTCAGGAAGTAATCGACAAATATGATGGAATTATACGAAAATCATTCTCGGATTTTGGAATTTCGTTTGATAATTATTCTCGAACTTCGGCTAAAATTCATCACGATACTGCTTCGGAATTTTTTAAAACGTTGTATGACAAAGGTGATTTTATCGAGGAAGTATCCGAGCAATTGTATGATGCGAAAGCAGACCAATTTTTGGCAGACCGTTTTGTTGTGGGAACTTGTCCACGCTGTGGCAATGAAGAAGCTTATGGTGATCAATGCGAAAATTGTGGCTCGACACTAAATGCAACGGATTTGATTAATCCAAAATCAACAATTACGGGAGAAACTCCAATAATGAAAAAGACGAAACACTGGTTTTTGCCTTTGGATCGATATCAAGATTTCTTGAAAGAGTGGATTCTCGTTGGACATAAAAATGACTGGAAACCCAATGTTTACGGACAAGTAAAATCCTGGATTGACGGCGGACTAGAACCTCGCGCAGTAACTCGTGACCTCGATTGGGGAATTGACGTTCCGGTTGAAGGTGCCGAAGGAAAAAAATTATACGTTTGGTTTGATGCGCCAATTGGTTATATTTCTTCTTCGAAAGAATGGGCTGCGAGAGAAGGAAAAGATTGGGAACCTTATTGGAAAGATCAAGATACAAAACTGGTTCACTTCATCGGGAAAGACAATATTGTTTTTCACTGTATTATTTTCCCGGCGATGTTGAAAGCCGAAGGAAGTTATATTTTGCCTGATAATGTTCCGGCAAACGAGTTCTTGAACCTGGAAGGAAACAAATTATCAACTTCTAAAAACTGGGCGGTTTGGTTGCACGAATATTTAGAAGAATTCCCGAATCAGCAAGATGTTTTGCGTTATGCTTTGACATCGAATGCACCAGAAACGAAAGACAATGATTTTACTTGGAAAGATTTTCAGGCGAGAAACAACAATGAATTGGTTGCGATTTTTGGCAATTTCATCAATCGTGTGGTGGTTTTGACCAACAAATATTACGAAGGAATTGTTCCAAGTCCGAACGCACTTTCTGAAGTGGATGAAGCAACTTTGGCCGAATTAAAAGCGTATCCAGCCGTGATTTCGAGTTCGATTGAGCGTTACAGATTCCGCGAAGCTTTGGGTGAATTGATGAATGTTGCCCGATTGGGAAATAAATATCTTGCCGACGAAGAACCTTGGAAAATGATAAAAACAGATCCAGCTCGTGTGCAAACTCAAATGTATGTGGCTTTGCAAATTGCGGCTGTGTTGAGTTCACTTTGCGAACCTTTCTTGCCATTTACCGCGGCAAAATTATCAAGAATTCTAAAAATTGAAGACAAAATCGATTGGAAAACAGTCGCTGTTAATTCCGATTTAATTCTTGCCGGTCACCAAATTGGCGAAGCAGAATTGCTTTTTGCCAAAATTGAAGATGAAGAAATACAAAAACAAATAGACAAATTGGAAGCAACAAAAACTGCTAATAAGGATGAGATTGCTTCGTCCCTCGCAATGATAGAACCACAAAAAGAATTGATTCAGTTTGATGATTTTGCCAAAATGGATTTGCGTGTGGGAACGATTCTCGAAGCCGAAAAAATGCCAAAAGCCAACAAATTGTTGATTCTAAAAGTAGATACTGGCATTGACGTTCGTACGATTGTTTCTGGAATTGCCGAGAGTTTTAAACCGGAAGATATTATTGGAAAACGCGTGACTGTTTTAGTGAATTTGGCTCCAAGAAATCTTCGTGGCGTGGAAAGCCAGGGAATGATTTTGATGACGAATAACGCCGAAGGGAAACTGGTTTTCGTGAATCCAGATACAGATGGAGTTGCAAATGGGGAGACTATAAATTAAAGAAAATTAACCGCAGATTCGCAGATTTTAAAATTTGTGGGTTTGCGGTTTTTTATTAAATGATTTCAACCTAAAAACTTTGGGATTAAATTTCCCAATTATAAATACTACTTTTGATACTTTCGAGTTAAAGTATTTATGTTAAAAAATATCTTGCTTTTGTTGGCAATACTCTGCTTTTCCGGACTTCACGCCCAGGAAATCAATTCGTCGTACAAAACCAAAAAAATTCTCGTTTCCCATGATACCATTCACCTTGAAAATGAAAGCCTCAACCCCGGTTTTTTTAAACTGCTTGATGCCAATGACAAACCCATCGACAGCACTTTCTACAAAATAAATTTCGAAAAAGGAACATTAATTTTAAACGAAAATTTTCCAAAAAGCTCAGATTCGATAACGGTGAATTATCTCAAACTTCCAGAGATTTTAACCAAAGAATATCGAATTTATGACGCCAGTAAAGTGGTGAGTAACGAAGCCACTTCGGGAAGTTTATATACAGTTGAAGCAATTCCTCAGAAAAAAAATATTCCTTTTGAAGGGCTCAACACTTCCGGAAGTATCACTCGTGGCGTTACCATTGGCAACAATCAAAACACGGTTTTAAACTCGAATCTCGATTTGCAAATCACCGGAAAACTTTCTGAAAAAGTGAGTTTGCGTGCCTCCTTGCAAGACAACAACATTCCGCTGCAAGATGGAGGTTATTCACAAAAACTGGATCAGTTTGACAATGTTTTTATGGAGCTTTTCAGCGACAAATGGAATATTCGAGCTGGCGATGTTTTTCTTGAAAATCATAAAACACAATTTCTGAATTTCAACAAAAAAGCTCAAGGAATTTCTACCAATTTTGATTTTGGTACAGAAGAAAACAAAACCAATATTTTCGCTTCGGCGGCTTTAGTCAAAGGCCAATATGCCCAAAGTAATTTCGTGGGTCAGGAAGGAAATCAAGGTCCGTATAAATTAATTGGACAAAATGGAGAATTGTACATCCTTGTGATTTCAGGCTCCGAGCGGGTTTATGTAAATGGAATTCTTCTGAAACGTGGCGAAAACAATGATTATACCATAGATTATAATGCCGGAGAAATTATTTTTACTCCTCTTTTTACCATCACTTCCGAAATGAGAATCACCATAGAATATCAATATTCTGAACAAAATTATACCCGATTTGTTACTTATGCAGGCGGTTCTCACGAAAGCAAAAAATGGAGTTTTGGCGGTTATTTGTATTCCGAAAGCGATTTGAAAAATCAACCTTTACAGCAAAGTCTTTCGACGGAACAAGTCCAAATTTTGGCTGATGCCGGTGATAATCCAGATTTGATGGTCGCGCCTTCAGCATACTTGGATTCCTATTCTGACAACAAAATATTGTACAAAAAAATAGTAGTAAATACAGTGGAAGTTTTCGAATATTCGAATAATCCGCAGGATGTTCTATACAATGTCAGGTTTAGTCAAGTTGAGGCAAATAAAGGAAATTATATTTTGAAAAACACCGCCACCATTGGCCGGATCTATGAATATATTGAACCCATAAATTCCGTTCCGCAAGGAAATTACGAACCTATTATTCAATTAGTGGCGCCAATAAAAATTCAGGTCGCCTCCTTTTTAGGAAAATACAAACCAACCGAAAAAACAGCAATTGATTTTGAAATTGGGTTGAGCAACAATGATAAAAACCTGTTTTCTTCAATAGATGATTCCAATAATCAGGGCTTGGCGACAAAAATAAATGCACGACAACGACTGTTTTCGAAAAAATGGAATGTAGATGCGTTTGCCAATTATCAGTATGTTCAGACAGATTTTAGAACCGTTGAAAGACTTTACAATGTTGAATTTGGCAGAGATTGGAATCTGGGAACAACTATCCTTGGCAATCAAAGTTATTTAGTTTCAGGATTGCTTATGGCTTTGCCGGAAAAAGGAAACTTGATTTACCAATTTGAAAAACTGGATTTCTCCGAGAGTTTTTCTGGAAATCGTCATATTCTAAATGCGATATTTAACCTGAAAGATTGGAAAATTCAAAGTCAGGGAAGTTTCCTGAATAGCGATGCCATCAGTTCAACATCAAAATTCTTGCGAAATCAATCTCACGTCAAGTATCATTTCAAGAAAAACTGGATTGGCACCAGCTTAAAATTGGAAGATAATCAAGAAAAAAATAAATCAACCAATCAATTTTCGGCCTTGAGTCAACGGTTTTTAGAATATGGTTTTTTTGCCGGTCGTGGAGACAGCACTAAAGTTTTTGTAGAATTGGGTTATTTTAAACGAGCCAATGACAGTTTGCAAAACGGAATAATTCAACGCGTAAACAACTCCCAAACTTTTGCCTTGAGATCAAAATTAATTCAAACTAACAAAAGCGATTTATCTCTTTTTGTGAATTACAGGGTTTTGAGTTTTGTAGATGCAGCCAAGAAAAATGAACCTTCGCTGAATTCCAGAATGGTTTACAACGACCGTTTTTTTAACCAATTAATCCAGGCAACCACAGTATTTGAAACTAATTCCGGATCTATTCCGCAGCAAGAATTTACGTATCTTGAAGTTCCCGTCGGACAAGGAGTTTATACCTGGAATGACTATAATAGTAATGGAATTCAGGAATTAGAAGAGTTTGAAGTAGCTCCTTTTATCGACCAGGCAAAATATATCAGAATCTATTTGCCCAACCGTATTTATATAAAAACTTATCAGAATAAATTCTCTCAATCGATTATTTTGAATCCTAATCAGTGGCAAAATGAAAATGGTTTTAAGAAAACACTATCCTATTTTTATAACCAGACTTCCTATATCATAGATCGAAAAGTAGAAAATAAAGGCGATAATTTCGATATAAATCCTTTCAACAATTCAACTGAAAATGTGTTGGGATTGAATTCCAGTTTCAGAAACAGTTTGTTCTATAATAGAGGAAAGCAACACCATTCCGTTACCTATTCTTACATTCAGAATCAGACGAAAAATTTACTTTCTATTGGCTCGCAAGAAGCAAAAAACAGTTCGAATCAATTGCAATATTCGCACTTGTACAAGAAAAGCTGGTTGTTTGGTTTTTTTGCCAAAACTATCCAAACGTCCATTGCATCAGAAAATTTTTCAGAAAAAAATTATAATATAAAAGGTTATCAATTAGCTCCAAAAATCAGTTATTTGTTTTCAAAAAGTACCAGTTGGGATTTATTTTATGAGCTGCAAAACAAGGAAAATCGAATTGGAAATTTAGAAACTTTGCTGCAAAATAGGTTTGGAACTTCCTTTACGTATGCTGGCAAAAAGAATTTCACGATGAATGGAGAAATTTCTTTTTACCAAAATAAATTCATTGGAAATGAATTTTCATCCGTTGGATTTCAAATGCTCGAAGGATTACAGACAGGTCAAAACCTAACTTGGAGATTGCTTTTGCAAAAAAATCTGACTAACTTTTTAGACATAAACTTTAATTATCAAGGAAGAAAAAGTGAATCTAGCCAGACCATTCACACGGGAAGCGTTCAACTGAGGGCATATTTTTAATTTAATTTTTTGTAAAACTATAAATTGTAAAATTATTTTATTAACTTTATTTTTTAAACTTATAAATCAAATCATTATGAAAAAATTAATTCTATTATGCTTACTTTTTGTTTTTTCAGGAACTTTTTATGCACAAGAATCTAATACAAAAAAAGAACCCGCTAAAAAAGAAACTACCAAAAAGAAATCAGGTTATGATTACGACAAAGATGTTCCTATAAAATCTACCAAAAAAGAGGCAACTTCTAAATCAACAACTACCAAAAAAGAACCAGCTAAAAAAGAAACTACCAAATCTAAATCTGGTTATGATTACAACAAAGATGTACCAGTAAAATCTACAAAAAAAGAAACTGACAAAAAAGTAACAAAAGCTGAAGAAACTCCAAAAGCTAAAGCTACAAAAACAGAGAAAAATAGCACTGAAAAAGCTAAACAAGCACCAAAAAAATCTGAGCCAAAACTCAAAGAATCAAACGAAAAAGCCCCAAAAACTCCAGATAAAGTTACTGGAGAATACAAAGGCAAAAAAGTCTATACTGGTTCAAGAGGTGGTAAATATTACATCAATAAAAACGGGAATAAAACTTATATTCAAGATTAATTTTATTAAATGATAAACATAAACTGTCCAAAAGATAAAATTTTGGACAGTTTTTTTTATACCATAACTTAATAGTATAGTAATAGTTTATAAATACATACCTATCACTCTTTATGTACCTTTCGAACTATAAAAACATATAGATATCCCCATAAATGACTTTGAGTTCAACTAATAAAACCATCTTGATTGCCCCGTTGAATTGGGGTTTAGGTCACGCTACACGGTGTATTCCAATAATTAAAGCCTTACAGGAAAATAATTATATTCCAATAATCGCTTCCGATGGGATTTCGCTAGAGTTATTACGAAAAGAATTCCCTTACATACAAACACTCGAATTACCTTCTTACCAAATAGAATATACCAAGAACGGAAAGAATTTTAAATGGAAATTATTGCAAAATAGTCCGAAAATGATGAAAGCTGTTTTGACCGAAAAAAAAATGATTAAAAAATGGGTCAAAAAATACGCTATCGAAGGTATTATTTCTGACAATAGATTGGGTGTTTTTAGCAAAAAAATACCATCGGTATTTATCACCCACCAACTGAATGTGATGACCGGAAACACAACCTGGATTACCAGCAAAATGCATCAACATATTATAAAAAAATACAAGGAATGCTGGGTTCCTGATGTTGATGGAATTCCAAATTTAACCGGCAAATTAGGTCATCTGGAAAAGACTGATTTAGAACTAAAATACATTGGGCCTTTAAGCCGATTTCATAAAAAAGAGACTCCAAAACAATATGATTTAATGATTATCCTTTCAGGACCTGAACCTCAACGCGGACTATTGGAAGAAAAATTGAAAAAAGAAATTTTGAAATATGATGGAAAGATTATTTTTATAAAAGGAATAGTTGAAAAAGATCAAAAAAAGGAACAAATAGGAAATGTTACCTATTATAATTTTATGAACACACGCCAACTCGAACAAACTTTTAACGAAAGTGAAATGGTGCTATGTCGTTCTGGTTATACAACAATTATGGACTTGGTAAAACTCGAGAAAAAAGCATTTTTCATTCCAACTCCAGGTCAATTTGAACAAGAATATCTAGCTGAAAAACTAGAAAAAGAAGGTTTGGTTCCTTATGCTAAACAAGATGATTTTAAAATAGAAAATATCTTTGAAGTTCAGTATTATAGGGGATTAACAGGATTTGGAAACTCCTTAAATTGGACGGAATTATTCGATATATTTGAGAAGTAAAAACAATTATTCAGCAATAAAAAGTTAGCCACGAATTTCACAAATTCTCACGAATTATTTCTTTATAATTTTAAAGAAATTAGTGTAAATTAGTGTAATTCGTGGCAAAATAAATGTGGTGTTGCTAAATTAACTCTAGGCGGGTTCTAAAAATTGATTTTTTTGATTTTTCACAAAACAGAACCCGTTGGTTTTGTAAAAAAATTAATGCGTAATGTAAATCTAAAATATTATTTGGAATAATTGCATCTAAAATTGATTTTTTAAAACAATCATATATATATGATTGTCAGTTATTTATGTGAAATATTTAATCTTATTACTTGTTCGTAGCGGAATAAATTATAGGTCAAGTTGATTAATCCGATTATCCCTGTTGCCCTCACAATTCCTATTGATTTGCTTTGCCTGTTCGCTATCGCTCGGGTCAATTTTAATCCATTCATACTTTGCTCCATAAACCCAAAAACGAGTTCTACCCTTGCTCTTGTTCTTGATTTTTCAGTATTTTTGTTCTTTTGTTCTTCGGTTAATGGATTGTTTCTGTATCTTTTTTCGCAAACTTTGTTAATCATCTTACATAATGCTATTGTTTCTTCTTGGGTTTCGCCTGTATAAGCACTGTCTGCATACAGTTCTTGACCTTCATCATTTTCATTTAGCAAATCATCAGTGGCTTGCGAATCGTGAACCACAGCACTAGTTACAGCGTAAGTGTTTATAGATTTGCTTTTTGTATCCACTTTTGCGTGGTTTTTATAGCCATAAAAATTCTCGTTATTTTTTTTGTCCAACGAGCATCAATATCTTTGTGTGATTTTTTGTGGAGTTTGTCGTTCCATAAATCATTGCCTTCTCTCGTTTTTATCTTATCATTTTCCTCACGGGTATTGCGTTGGCGTGGTGCAATTGTAAAACTGGCACTTATCATTTGACCCTCGTTTAATATCAACTCTTTGGTTTCTAAAAAATTTTTAAATTGTGTAAATAAATCTTCTATAAGACCTGATTTTGTTAGGCTCTCTCTAAATGCCCAAACGATTTTTTCGTCTGGAATTTTGTCTCCGGTATCTAACCCTAAAAAGTTTTTAAAACTTGTTCTGTCTAATATTTGGTACTCTACTTGCTTATCTCCAAGTCCATAATATCGTTGTAAAATCAAGATTTTGAACATCAAAACTACATCAAACGGTTTTGCTCCTGCATTATTTTTCTTGGTTGTATTTATAAGTTTGCTCTCTAATAACAATCTAAACATTTCAAAATCAAGAACATTACTGATTTTATCTAACGGATTGCCAATTTCCGACAATTTTTCAGCAGAAAATTGCTCGTCAAACAACGATTTCTTTCCTGTCACTTTGTATATTTGTTTGCTCGTACTTTTATCTGTGCTTTCGAAGCAATGAATATACTTATAATTACTTGATAATCAAATTTTTAATTTATAGAACTCCCCTATAAAGTATTGGTTTTTGGAGCACCCCTTTTTATGCAATCCGCAGCCATTCAGTACTAATTCAGCTTTAAATGCTTGAATTGTCACAAAATACCGTAGAAAGCGGGGTGGTTGTCGGTCGTAAGTTGTTGGTTGCCAGTTGTTGGTTGCTGAATGTGCTGTGTTGTATGTTCGTTGTAGGGATTTCTTGCTTCTTGCTTCTTACCTCGTAAATCCTAAATCGCATATCGTAAATCCCTTACCGCTAGCAAAAGTCGTTTTTTAGTAATGTTTCTCGTTTGCGTTTACTTAGTATTTTCGGGTGCTGTTTGGTTTATTTATTGCACGGTTTTTACATTTCCGGTACGTTTTAAAATGCCCCAACCTTGGCTTTCGCCTTTGATGGCTTTTTTGATGGCTCTAAAAAGGATCACATACATCAATTGTCTGTAAACAAAACGTTGTGGAATAAGCCAAAAAAGTTTGCTTAATTTTTCTTTTTCAAATACAAATGCTACTACGCTAACCAGCATATCCACCACCATAAACACAATATAATAAATACCGATTTTGTGTAAACTTTCGGGATTGTTGTGATTCCAAAAAAGGCTTACAATTAAAACTAAATCTGCTAATGGTGCAAAAACGGGTAATACAATTTGAAAAATAAAAATATTAGGCAAAGCCACCATTCCCAACCCTTTGTATTTGGGGTTAAAACACGCCTCTTTATTTTTAAAAAAGGCTTGCATAATGCCGTAACTCCAGCGAAAGCGTTGTTTCATAAACTCGTTCAAGGTTTCGGGTGCTTCGGTAATGGCAATGGCTTCAACACAATTGACTACTTTATAGCCATTTCGCAAAATGCGGATGGTCAAATCGCAATCTTCTGCCAAAGTATCGGTTGTGAAACCGCCTGCTTTTTCGATGGCTTGTTTTCTAAAACCGCCAATTGCTCCGGGAACAACCGAAATTCCGTTAATTAAGTCGAAGGCGCGTCTGTCAAAATTTTGTGCCGTGGTGTATTCTATACTTTGCCATTTGGTGAGCATTGTATTTTCGTTTCCTACTTTTACATTCCCTGCGACTGCCCCAATTTCTTGATTGTTTTTGGTTTGAATTGTAAAACATTTCATCAATTGTGTGAGTGCATCGGTTTTGAGTTGCGTGTCGGCATCGATGCAAACTACATACTCGCTTTGAGTTAAATTTATTCCAAAATTTAGTGCTGATGCTTTTCCTCCGTTGGGTTTTGTGTTTATACTAACTTTTGGATTTTTACCAAAAGCATCTGCTATCATTGAGAAGGTTTTGTCTTTGGAACCATCATCTACAAAAACAATATCAAAATTTGAATACTCTTGTAATAACAAATTAGCGATGGTTTTTACGGCATTTATTTCTTCGTTATAAGCCGGAACAATAATACTTACTTTGGGATGCTTATTATTTAAAACAGGAACATAGGTTGGCGGATAGTTGTTGTCTTTCCATTTTTTGATAAAAGCCATTATTGCCATTAATAGAATTCTTGCAAAACCAAGAATAATGGCAACCCAAAATGTTGCGGATATAAAATGTCCAAACCAATACCAAAGATCGAAAATCAAAGTATCTAAACTCAAAAAATTTTCGTGTGCTTTAGGCATCACATCATCTTTGGTTTTCCCTAATAAATGAGCAACAGTCGTAAACTGAATTCCTTTGTTTTTGAAATATTGTATAATCCGAGGCAAGGCTTCCACGGTTGCTTGACGATTTCCGCCTGCATCGTGCAATAGGATAATTCCTTTTTCGGGATTGTCTTGATATTGCTTGATGGTTCGGGCATAAATACTATCGGCAATTGCCCCTTTTGCCCAATCGTTTGGGTCGATACTTTCGCCAACAGTGTAGTAATTTTGTTCTTTGCTTAATGCAATTGGTTTTAGTTCATCTTCGGTTGTAGGTTCGGAATCAGCATTGTATGGCGCTCTGAAAAGCACAGTGCTTCTGCCTGTTACAGCTTCTATTAATAATCGAGTGGTTTCTATTTCGGTCGATGCTCTTTCTAAACTAACTGTTGCAATGTTTGGATGCGTAAAAGTGTGATTTCCTATTTCGTGTCCTTCATCATAAATACGTTGCAAAATCGGAATATTATTTTCGGCTTGTAAACCTACTACAAAAAAAGTTGCAGGAACTTTTTCTTTTTTTAGAATAGCAAGAATTTGTGGTGTATAGGTAGGGTCTGGTCCGTCATCAAATGTAAGAATGACTTGATTATGAACATTTCCATATTTTTTTATGACATATTTCGTCGGCATCTGAATGTATTTCTGCTCTGAAATAGTATTTTCATATTTATCTATATCCAACTTGATTTTACCAGGTTCTGGGTCGGTTACTACATTTAGAATTTCGCCGTCGCCAATATAATCAGGTGATGAAAACCCAAAATTTACATTTTCTAATTTTTTATAATCAAATGGAGTTGCGGCAAGACTAGCATCGGTCAAACTTCGTTGATAAAATTGCCATAAACGCTCGTCTTCGCTACCCAATCGCCACAAAGCCGTTCCCGCTGCACCGTATTCATCGGCAAATCGAATTGTGTTAAAATTGGTCGCGGCATCTACAAAACATACTTGGTGCTGATTGCCACTTCCGTCTTTGTAATTGTAAAAATTATTGTAGGTATTGTTATTAAAATTAATTTTTGAGTTGTATAATTTAGCGTTCGACAAGGCCTCTTGATACGTTATCGTAGCGCCTTCTTTGCCTTGTTGCCAATCATATCCATAACCTGCAAAACAGAGAATTATTTTTTTTTCTGGAATTTTTTTGGCAGTTTCGTCCAGCACACTTTCTATCCATTTTTGACTGCTAATGTCTCCTGGAACACTACCGCTATAATGTTGGTCATAAGCCATCAAAAACATATAATCGTTGTATTTGGCTAATTCTTTAACGTTAAAATCTTCATTGCTCGCCATGATATCTTGCGAAACAATATAGTTTAAAGGATGTAGTTTTTCGTACAATTCTTTTTGAAAAGCAATAATTGGAGCATCGCTATTTTCTTTGAATTCCTCAAAATCGATGTTTATGCCTTGAAAATGGTAGTGTTGCAATGTCTTGGCAATATCCGAAATCAATCGTGCTTTTTTGATAGGATCATTGATAATTCTATGTATCATATCGCCATCAAAACCATCGTCTAGTTTGGCATCGTTGATGTTATTGATGAGTGGTACAATTCTAATGTTGTTTCGGCGCATCACTTTGAGAGCGGCAGTGTCTATTTCGGTGCGTAACAAATCGGTTTTGGGGTCAATAAAAAACCACTCCGGCACGACCATATTCAGTTTTTTGATGTTTTTTTGTAACGAAAACAAACTTTGAGGATCCCAATCTACATAAAAAGCAGCCCGAACTTGGTCTTTTGTATTGGTTTCGATTTCGCCTTTTAATTTTTCGTTTTTTTCTTTCAGTCTCAAATAAGCATCAAAACCTTTGTATTTTTTTAATTCCCTTTTGTTTAAATCTATTGGTTTATTTGGGTTTAATAAATTATTTGCAAGTAGGTGTTCACTGGTAAGTTTTGGCAACAAAGGTTTTGAACCTCGATTGATTGTAATTATAAATATCGGAATCAATAACAAGGACAAAAAAATAACGAGCCGAGCAGACCATTGGAATGTTCTCCATCTTGTTTTGGTGGAGGTCTGAAAAACTTGGTTTGTATTTTCCATAATAGGCTTTTTTTGTTTTACCTTAAATCCGCAAACCTAAATTCAAAAAGTCTTGCGGATTTTGTTTATTGTTAATTTTTCAAATTTAGGACTTTATTATCAGAAAATAATGGTTTTTTCATTGCTAGCAGGGCAAACTCATACTTTAAGACTTAAAACTTTCAGTAAGTAGTTTTCGTTCCA
>JAEMQE010000207.1:0-5253 GCA_022758945.1 Lentimicrobium sp.
AAATGATAGGTTGGCATTCCATCGCTTTTGAACAAAACTTTGTCGTCCAAAAGATTGGTTTCGAATTTTACTTCACCCCGAATGATGTCTTGCAAATGCAAAGTTTCGTTAACTGGAGTTTTAAAACGGATTACATAATCCTCACCAGAAGCTATTCTTTTAGCCGTTTCTTCTGCAGAAATCACCAAAGAAGTATCTAGTTTTTCTCGATTGTGCCAGTTATATATAAAAGTTTTTCCTTGCTCTTCGTGTTTTTTTCTATGAAAATCTAACGATTCGGCAGAGTCAAAAGCATAATAGGCATTTCCTGAATTGATTAATTCATCAGCATATTGCTTGTACAAATGCTTCCTTTCAGATTGTTTGTAAGGACCAAATTTTTCATTTTTCCCAATAGTTTCGTCCGGAGCTATTCCAAGCCATTCCAATGATTCCATAATATATTCTTCGGCACCTGGAACAAAACGATTTTGATCTGTGTCTTCAATTCGAAGAAAGAAAACGCCGTTGTTTTTCTTGGCAAACAAATAATTGAATAGGGCAGTACGAACTCCGCCAATATGTAAAGGTCCAGTTGGACTTGGTGCAAAACGCACTCGAATTAGGTTTGACATTTTTATAAATTTTGGTGCAAAGATAAAATTAAATAAGCCACGAATTTCACGAATTTACACTAATTAAATTTGTGCTAATTCGAGAAATTCGTGGCTGTTTTTTTATTTTTTAAAAATAGTATAACGCACTATTTTTCCTTTAATCAATTTTTAACAGTTTCAGAATTGAAAAATGGTTACTTTTAGCGGTTATAAAATCATTGAATAAATTTTGGAACAATCAAAGGCAATATATCAAAAGCTGGAACTTTTCATCAAGAAGTTTTACACCAACGAACTGATTCGGGGAATGATTTTCTTCATCGGTCTCGGTTTGTTGTATTTCTTGTTCACGCTTTTTGTGGAATATTTTCTTTGGCTCAAGCCAATGGGAAGAACAGTTTTGTTTTGGACTTTTATTGTAGTAGAGATATTTCTCTTGTTCCGATTTATTTTGTTTCCCATTTTCAAATTGTTCAAACTCCAAAAAGGAATTGATTACAAAGAAGCTTCTGCGATTATTGGAAATCATTTCTCGGATGTAAATGATAAACTGACGAATTTCCTTCAATTGTCGAACGATCAAAATCAATCGGAATTGTTACTGGCTTCGATAGAACAAAAAGCCAATTCTCTTCAGCCAATTCCTTTTGGAAACGCGATTAATTTTAATACGAATCGGAAATATTTGCCATTGGCGATTCTACCCATTTTACTTTTTACATTTTTTTATGTTTCTGGAAACAGTAAAATACTTTCTCAAAGTTTGAATAGGGTAGTGCATTTTCAAGAACAGTTTTCTCCGCCAGCGCCATTTCAATTTGTGATGTTGAACAGCTATTTACAAACCGAGCAAAACAAGGATTTTATCATTCGAGTTAAAACCGAAGGAAAAATAGTTCCTGAAAACGCGATGATTTTCATTGGTGACGAAAGTTATTTTATGGAAACCACCAAAGCTGGGGAATTTCAATATATACTCGAAAAACCAACTTCAAACGTATTGTTTCACGTGGAGGCTAATGCGGTTTCTTCGCCAGATTATGAATTGAAAGTGGTTACTCTTCCGTCGATTGCCAATTTTCAAATGCAGTTGAATTTTGCATCTTATTTGAAGAAAAAATCGGAGACTATAAAAGGTAATGGAAACGCTATCATTCCTGAAGGCACTCGGGTTACTTGGAAAATTAATGCATTTGCCACTCAAAATGTAGTTTGGAAAGATGTCACTTCTAGTTTTCCTTTCTCTAAGTTGGAAAATGATTTTACTTTATCGAAATTAATCTATCAAAACACCGAATATCAAATTCTTACTTCGAATGTTAATATTAAAAATTACGAGAAATTGAATTATCAGATTTCTGTAATCAAAGACCAGTTTCCAACCATCAATGTAAACAACGCTCCAGATAGTTTAAAAGTGGATAAAAACTATGTTTTGGGTCAAATTTCGGATGATTATGGATTGTCTAAGCTTCAAGTTGTTTACTATCCAAAAAACAAACCAGAATCAATCAAACGTGGAACAATTGCCGTGAAGTCTAATTTGTACGATCAATTTATTTTTGCTTTCCCAAGTTCACTTCCAGTCGAACAAGGCGTTTCGTATGAATATTATTTCGAGGTTTTTGACAACGATGCAATTCACAATTTAAAAAGTACCAAATCTTCTGTTTTCTCGAATCGTATTGCCACGGATGAAGAAATGGAAGACCAAGATTTGCAACAGCAAAATGATAACATTAACAGTTTGGAAAAATCTTTAAAGAACCAAGACAAGCAACTTTCGGAATTGGATAAATTGCAAAAGTCTGGCAAGGAAAAAGAGAACCTTGAATTCAAAGACCAACAAAAAATCAATGATTTTATCAAACGTCAAAACCAACAGGATAAAATGATGAAAGATTTTGCCGAGAAAATGAAAGATAATCTTGACAAATCTAAAACGGACAAAAAAGACGAATTCAAGGAAGAATTGCAAAAAAGATTGGACAATGTTGACAAAGATTTGGATAAAAATAAAAAGTTATTAGATGAACTAAAAGAATTGAATGATAAAATCAAGCAAGAAGACTTGATGGAGAAAATGGACAGGTTCAAGCAAAATGCCAAAAACCAATCGAAGAGTTTAGAACAACTAGTAGAACTGACCAAGAAATATTATGTTCAAAAAAAGGCCGAACAATTAAAGGATAAATTGGACAAGCTTTCGGATAAGCAAGAAAATTTGTCCAATAAGGACAAGGAAAATACCAAGGAAAACCAAGACGAAATTAGTAAAGAATTTGACAAAATTCAAGAAGATTTGCAAGATTTGGACAAAGAAAACAAAGAACTTAAAAAGCCTTTGGACATTCCAAATGATAAAGAAGAGCAAAAAAATATAGATGAAGATTTGAAAAAAGCTTCGGATGAATTACAGAAAGAAAAGAAAGCAAATGCCAAACCAAAGCAAAAAAGTGCTTCCAAGAAAATGAAACAAATGTCCCAGAAAATGGAGCAAAGTATGGAAGGCGGCGATATGGAACAACTTGAAGAAGACATTGCTATGTTGCGTCAAATTCTGGACAACCTTTTGGCTTTTTCATTTTCACAAGAAGACTTAATGGCTAAGTTTAAAAATTCAAAAATTGGTTCTCCAGCATTCAATAAAAACCTTAAAATTCAACAGGATTTAAAACTACAGTTCAAACATATTGACGATAGCCTGTTTGCAATGTCCTTGCGTAATCCAAAAATTGGAGAAAACATAACAAAAGAAATTGGCAACGCTCAATACAATTTGGATAAATCATTGGAAACTTTGGCTGATGCGCAAATTCCTAAAGGAGTTTCACACCAACAATACACAGTTTCCTCATCAAATAAACTAGCTGATTTTTTGTCTGAGATTTTAAACAATATGCAAATCTCAATGTCTGGTGAAGGTCCTGGAAAGCCTAAACCAGGTCAAGGGCAGGGAATGCAATTGCCAGACATAATAAAAAAACAAGAAGGTCTTGCGGAGAAAATGAAAGATGGAATGAAAAAAGGACAAAAACCCGGAGAAGGGAAAGATGTCGATAAAGGGAAAGAAGGAAAACAACCTGGTTCCGAAGGACAAAACGGTGAAGATGGCGAAGGTGATGCTCAAGCTATAATGGAGATTTACAAAGAGCAAAAACAATTACGAGAGGCTTTACAAAACGAATTGGACAAGCAAGGAATTGGTGGAAGCGGGCTGAATGCTTTAGAGCAAATGAAGCAGATAGAAAAGCAATTATTGGATAAAGGTTTTAAGAACGAAACGCTACAAAAGATATTGAATGTGAAACAAGAATTATTAAAACTTAACACGGCAATACAGCAACAAGGACAAGAAAACAAACGCCAATCCGAATCCAATAAAAAGGAGTTTTCCAATCAATCTAAACCGCTTCCGACAGCATTATTGGATTATTTAAACAGTATAGAAATATTAAATAGACAATCCTTACCTTTGCGCTCCAATTTTAATCAAAAAGTTCAAGAATATTTCAATAAAAAATGATCAACTTTAATTACGAAACTGAATTTACCCTTGATAATGAAGAAGCAATTACCAATTGGATTTCTAACGTAATCACGTCAGAAAACAAGAAAGAAGGAGAGATAAATTACATCTTTTGTGACGATGATTATTTACATAAAATAAACGTTGAGCATTTAGGTCACGATACATTGACTGATATTATCAGCTTTGATTATAGCGTTGGAAACGAATTGCACGGAGATATTTTTATCTCAGTAGAAAGAGTTAAAGACAACGCCCTCGATTTTAATGTTTCTTTTGATGATGAATTGAAACGTGTTCTGGTTCACGGGGTTTTGCATTACTGTGGATATAAAGACAAATCAGAAGCTGACGAGCTTTTAATGAGGGATAAAGAAGACGAAAAACTAGCTATGTTTCACGTGGAACAATAAAAGTTAGTTAAAAAGCTTAGACTTATTGTTTCACGTGGAACAATATTTAAAATAAAAATTTTGGACAATACGTCTGAAGGTAAAAAATTCCAAATAAAATGTTTCAAGAAGAATATGATGTAATTGTGGTTGGTGCTGGTCACGCTGGTTGTGAGGCTGCCGCTGCCGCTGCCAATTTAGGCTCGAAAACCTTGTTGGTTACAATGAGCTTGCAAAACATCGCCCAAATGTCTTGTAATCCTGCTATGGGAGGAATTGCAAAAGGACAAATCGTTCGCGAGATTGATGCGCTTGGCGGATATTCTGGAATAGTTTCAGATAATACTGCGATACAATTCAAGATGTTGAACAAGTCAAAAGGTCCCGCAATGTGGTCTCCAAGAGTTCAAAGTGACCGAATGCGTTTTTCTGAAGAGTGGAGATTGATGCTCGAAGGAACGCCAAATCTCGATTTTTACCAGGAAATGGTAAAAGGGTTGATTATTGAAAATGGCAAAATAAAAGGAATTAAAACAGCACTTGGAATCGAAATCAAATCCAAATCGGTTGTGTTGACCAATGGAACTTTCCTGAATGGATTGATTCATATTGGTGAAAAACAGTTTGGTGGAGGAAGAGCAGGCGAGAGTGCTGCTTATGGAATTACCGAAGATTTAGTTAGTGCAGGATTTCAAGCGGGAAGAATGAAAACCGGAACGCCGCCTAGAGTTGATGG
>JAEMQE010000207.1:5353-12916 GCA_022758945.1 Lentimicrobium sp.
ATTAATCGTTTTGCCGACAAAGAAAGACACCAATTGTTTGTAGAACCAGAAGGTTGGAATACTTGTGAGGTTTATGTAAATGGTTTTTCTACTTCGCTTCCAGAAGACATTCAATTTAAGGCTTTGCGTTCTGTTGTTGGATTTGAAAACGTGAAGTTTTTCCGTCCTGGATATGCGATAGAATATGATTATTTTCCACCAACGCAATTAAAACATACTTTAGAAACGAAATTAGTTGAAGGATTATATTTTGCCGGACAAATAAACGGAACTACCGGATATGAAGAAGCCGCATCTCAAGGATTGATGGCAGGAATTAATGCTGCATTAAAAGTTCAGGAAAAATCACCTCTAATTCTAAAAAGAGATGAAGCTTATATTGGAGTTCTTATTGATGATTTAATCACCAAAGGGACTGAAGAGCCATACAGAATGTTTACTTCTCGTGCGGAATTCAGAACTTTGTTGCGTCAGGATAATGCTGATTTTAGACTTACACCAATGTCTTATGAAATAGGTCTAGCTTCTGAAAAGCGTTTGCGTCGAATGGAGCACAAATTGAATGAATCCGAAAAAATGGTGGCGTTCTTCAAAGAAACTAGTGTTTCTATGGCGGAAGCAAATCCAATTTTGGAATCAAAAGATACAGCTTTAATTACCCAAGGCGACAAAATGTTTAAGGTTTTTTCTCGTCCTCAAATTGATTTAGAAGATATTATTAAATTTGAAAAGGTTGCGACTTATGTTGCAGAAAATAATTTGGATCAGGAAATATTAGAACAAGCCGAAATTCAAGTTAAATATTCAGGTTATATTGAAAAGGAAAGAAACAACGCTAATAAATTGACGCGTTTAGAAGATGTAAAAATCCCTGAAAACTTTGATTATAATAAAATAAAATCAATGTCGATTGAAGCAAAACAGAAACTAAGCAAGATTCGTCCCGTGACTATTTCACAAGCGTCAAGAATAAGCGGAGTTTCGCCAAGCGATGTTTCTGTATTGTTGATTTATATGGGAAGATAATTTGTTCCACGTGAAACTACTTTGTGAAGGCTTGGTATTATTGAGGATTTTAAAAAAGAATAAAATAAATAAATGGACATTTCAAACAAAAAACATTTTCTTACTGTAAAAGATTATTCGGTTTCCAAAGAAACTTTCGATTTGTATCACGACGAAACTTTGGATATGCTAATTACGCATCCACAGCCCAATTTAGAAAATTTGGGAAAGTATTACGAAAGTGAAGATTATATTTCCCATACTGACAATAAACGCTCTTTGTTTGAAAAACTATACCATTTCATAAAAACTATTGCTTTAAAGAACAAATTGAATTTAATAAATTCGCTTCAATCCCAAAAAGGAAGAATATTAGACATTGGAGCCGGAACTGGAGATTTTTTGTCGGTAGCCAAAAATGACGGTTGGCAGACCATAGGAGTGGAGCCAAGCGATAGAGCAAAATCAATCGCAAAAAACAAAGGCGTTTCATTTGTAGAACAAACTAGTGAATTGGAAAATAATTCTTTTGATGTGATTTCAATGTGGCACGTTTTAGAACACGTTCCAGATTTAGACAAACAAATTAAGGAATTGAAACGATTGCTGAAACCAACGGGAACATTAATTATTGCCGTTCCCAATTTCAAATCTTTCGACGCAAAGCATTACGGAAAATTTTGGGCGGCTTACGATGTGCCGATTCATTTTTGGCATTTTTCTAAAACAGCGATACAATTGCTTTTCGAAAAAGAAGAAATGAAATTGGAAAAAGTCTTGCCAATGAAATTTGATTCGTTTTATGTGAGCTTGCTTTCTGAAAAATACAAATCCAGAAAAATGAATTTTATCAAAGCTTTTTTTATTGGATTACAATCTAATTGGAAGGCAAAAGAGAATTTCGAATATTCTTCCCATATTTATATCATAAAAAACAACTAAAATCAATTTTAAGCCCATTTAAGAACGCTTTTTACTGTTTCCGAATATTACTTCGGATTTTTAGACAAAATCGTTTATTCAAAGGCTGGCGAATCCAATTTTAATAATAATAACTTATAAAAAATTTAATTCTGATAACAAATACTTATATCATAAATATTTCTGCATTTTTCCAACTTTATGATAATGCTGCTTATTTTTTTATATTTTTGTTACCAATTCTTAAAAATTAGAAAAAACACCAAAATGAAATCGAAGATTCACGAATACCAAAAAAACAATATTAAAATGATGAGTAAAAAAATAGTAGTAATTATTGCACTTTCAATTTCAATTGTTTCTTGCAATAAACCAGCAGCAGAAGTTAAGGAAGTAAAAACAGCTTATGTGGACACTTCAGTTTTAATGAAAGAATATACAGCAACAAAAGATCTTGATGCGAAGTATAAAGCAAAAGGAGAAGAAAAAGGAAGACAACTTCAAGCTGAAGTTGATAGATTCAAACAAGAAGCTTCTAACTTTCAAGCGCAAGCACAAGCAAATGGTCAAGCTTGGGCACAACAAAAAGGGGCTGAATTGCAGAGAAGAGAACAACAATTAGGTCAAGCACAACAAGCCCTTTCTCAACAATTACAACAAGAAGGTGGTGTAGAAATGGATAGCTTAGTTGCGGGAGTTAAAAAAACAATCAAGGCGTATGGCAAAGAAAAAGGCTTCACTTATATTTATGGAACAGGTGATTCTAACGCCAGTATTTTGTATGCTGAAGATAAATTGGACATCACAAAAGAAATCATCAAATTGTTGAACGATAAATATAAAGCGCCAGCAAAAGAAGAAGCTAAAAAATAATTTTAGCAAATAATAAAATTTAATGCCTTCAATTTTTGAGGGCATTTTTTGTTTTATCTCTTCAAAAACAATATTTTAGCTTTCAAATTATACGCCTTATGCAATCCATTTCCGAAGCCGCTGTTTACACCTTGAAATTTATCAATCAAACCCATCGTTCAGTTTTCCTTACGGGAAAAGCCGGAACGGGGAAAACAACGCTTTTACGTGAAATAATTCAAACCACACACAAGAATACTGTTGTGGTGGCGCCAACTGGAATAGCGGCATTAAATGCTGGCGGAGTCACGATTCATTCGATGTTTCAGTTGCCTTTCGGCGGATTTATTCCGGATAATTCATCACCCCATTTTTCTGAAAACACCAAATTTGAAACTAAAGCCACCTTACGCAGACACTTTAAAATGAGTGGTTTAAAGAAATCGGTTATTAGAAATATGGAATTGCTCATCATTGATGAAGTAAGTATGCTTCGAGCCGACTTATTGGATGCAATGGATTTTATGATGCAAACCGTTCGAAAAAAAAGCAGTCCTTTTGGCGGAGTTCAAGTATTATTTATTGGCGATTTATTGCAATTGCCACCCGTTATTCGGGATGAGGAATGGAGAACACTGCGAACGTATTACAAAGGGAAATTCTTTTTTCATTCGCACGTTGTTCAGCAAAATCCACCTTTATATATTGAATTGTCCAAGATTTTTCGTCAAACCGATGATGTTTTTATTTCGATTTTGAACAATCTCAGAAACAACCAAATTTCCGCTGCAGACATTCAAAACTTGAATCAATATGTAAAACCTGATTTCGATTTAAAAGCCAATAAGGGTTACATCACCTTAACAACACACAATGCCAAAGCCGATGCAATGAATGCGCAAGCTTTGGAGGATTTGGATGGAAAACTGGTAACCTACAAACCCGAAATTGTGGGTGATTTTCCGGATAAAATATATCCTGTCGAAGAAAATTTAAAACTTAAAGTAGGTGCGCAAATTATGTTTGTAAAAAACGATTTGTCATTTGATAAAAAGTATTTCAATGGAAAAATGGGATTTATAAAATCGCTTTCGAGCCAAGAAATCCTCGTGCATTTTCCAGATGAAAACAAAACCATCGAAGTAGAAAGATATGAATGGCAAAATATCCGATATAAAGTGGATGAAAACACAAAAGAAATCGAGGAAGAAGTGCTTGGTACGTTCGTTCATTATCCAATAAAACTCGCTTGGGCGATAACTGTTCATAAAAGTCAAGGACTAACATTTGACAAAGCTGCACTCGATGTTTCGCAGGTTTTTCTTCCCGGACAAGCATACGTTGCCTTGTCGCGTTTGCGCTCGTTAAATGGCTTAATTTTGCTTTCCCCGCTTCGAATGAACGGTATTTCTAACGATCAGGACGTGATGGATTATTCGCTTAATAAAGCCACCGAAGAAGTTCTCGAAAATTCACTCCAATTAGAAACTAAAAATTTTATCCACAATTTTCTAAATAGCAGTTTTGATTGGAGTGATCTGGCTCAGGAATGGCGCAATCATCAGTTTAGTTATGACGAAAAAGGAGAAAGTTCAGCCAAATCGAAACACGCTGTTTGGGCAAGAAAACAAACCGAGGTTATTGAATCACTTTTGGATCCTTCCAAAAAATTTATCTTGCAATTGAATAAACTTTTTGCACAGGAAAACGCCGATTTGAATCATATTTCCGAAAGAATTCAAGCAGCATTCGATTATTTTTTAATGCCAATGGACAATTTGGTTCACGAAATCCTTTGGAAAATGGAAGAAGTCAAACGCATCAAAAAAGTAAAAGCATTTTATGATGAATTGGTTATTCTTGAAGAATTGCAAATCAAGGCCGTTTTACGATTAATGAAAGCGAAATTATTAATTGAAACTGTTGTTGAAGGGGAAACAATTTCAAAAGAAAGACTTTCTTCAGATGAAATAAAATATTACAAAATCAACAAGTTAAAAACAATTCAAGAAGATTTCAAGTCCGTAAACGTGACTTTAATCGAGGACGAAGTTGACTTAGAAAGATATACGAAAAAGAAAAAAGCAATTAAAGAACCCAAGAAATCGACTGTTCAGGAAACCTATGAATTGTGGCTCGAAAAGAATACGATTAAAGAAATAGCAGCTATAAGAAAACTGACATCTCAAACAATTGGTTCCCATATTGCCAAACTAATTGAATCCAGGACCATAGCGATTACCGCTGTTTTGCCAGAAGACAAACTATTGGAATTGGAAAAAGCGTTCAAGGGTTACAAAGAAGAAACACTAAACGGCTTAAAAGAACAATATGGCGAAAAATTTACTTGGGACGAATTGAAAATGTTCAAAGCGAGTTTGAATCTGAAACACTGAACAGAACCACTTTTAAATAAAAAAACCCATTCGATTTAAGAATGGGTTTCATTTTTATAGTGATTCTATCAAAATCCAAGCATCAGGATTTACTGTTTTTTGAATTTCCTGTTTGGCTTTTTCGGCTTCGGGAAAAGTGGCATAACTTCCGTAAAGAACGGGAAATAATCCATATTTATTCTGTGGAATTCTTCTTGCTTTATATCCTTGATTAGATAATTTTTCGAATGCTTTTTGGGCATTTCTTTCTTCTCTAAATGCACCGGCCATAATGTGGTAGGACATTTTTTCCTCTTTAACCGTAAGTGTTACAGCTGGAATTGGATTTTTAATAAAGAAAGTAGCTTCTTGAATTTTGTTTTGAACTTGTTTTTGAACTGATTGTTCAACAATAATAGTTTCGTTAGCAATTTGTTGTTGATAAATAGGATAACCTATAGCTCCAGTTAAGCCTAATCCTAAAACAAAAACAGCAGCATATTTCAAATAGACACTTGTTCTTCTTCTTTCTGGCGTGAAAATAATTACTTCATCTTCTTCAAGAGCTTCGATTTTTTGTTCGAATAGTTCTCTTTTTACCAATGGCGAAACAAAAGCACTCAATCCAAAAGAATTTGTCAAATAATTGGTTTGGTCGTAAGGCGTGAAAATTAAATTATTATCGGCGTTAAGCGAAAAATTCCCCACGTTTTTTATAGAGAACAATCCGTTTTCCTGAAGTGCTTTTTTCCAATTGAAAACCTCAAATTGAATCGCGCTGATAGCGTATTCGTATGAAGTTTTTTCGGCTTGGGCAATATGATTGGCCAATAAGCCATCGTTATTTTTTAGATAAGCATTAAAAGAAATCATTTTCTTTGGAGGAAAAAACGAATTGGAACTTTCAATTAATTGAGCCGATTGAATTTCGGTCAAAAAAGCTCCGAAACCCGGAACGGTTACACACTGGTAACGGTATAAAAGCTGCGCGATGTATGGTTCGATGTTCATAGACACAAAGTTATACATTGAGAATAGTTATCAAAATTTTATTCACAATTTTTATTAACAATCCGCATTAATTTTTATACATTTCAGCCTCAAACGATTAGTATGACAGAGCAAGAATTATTTCATTTATTGGCATTGCAACAAGTAGAAGGCGTGGGCGATATTATGGCCAAAAAATTGATAAATCATTGCGGAAGTGCAGAAGCAGTTTTTAAAACTAAAACTTCTCAAATCGCTGCCATTGATGGAATTGGTTCCATTTTAATCCAAAATTTAAAAAGTAAATCTGTTTTCGAAAAAGCAGAACAAGAACTTCAGTTTATTAAATCAAATGAAATCAATGTCTCCTATTTTCAAGACGAAAATTATCCAGATCGATTGAAACATTGCATCGATGGACCGGTTTTGTTGTTTACGTCGGGGAATATTGACTTAAAAAACAAAAAAATTATCAGCATTGTGGGAACGCGACAAATCACGTCCTACGGAATGGAATTTTGCCGTAAATTGATTGAAGATTTGGCTCCGCTTGATCCCGTAATAGTAAGTGGTTTTGCTTATGGAGTCGATATTTTTGCACATCAATTGGCTATGGAACACGACCTTCAAACTATTGGTGTTGTGGCGCACGGCTTAAACCAAATTTACCCCAAAACCCACAAGAAATATGTGGCCAAAGTAGAGCAAAATGGAGGTTTTATGACAGAATTTTGGAGCTCCTCCAATCCTGAAAAAGAAAATTTTGTTCGCAGAAATCGGATTGTAGCTGGAATTTCAGAAGCTACAATTGTAATCGAATCTGCCGAAAGAGGAGGTTCCTTGATCACTGCGAATATCGCCAACGATTACAACCGCGATGTTTTTGCAGTTCCCGGCCGAACCACTGACAAATATAGTCAAGGCTGTAATAATTTAATTAAAACCCAAAAAGCAAATCTGCTAACAAGCGCCGCCGATTTGGTTTATATCTTAAATTGGGATATCGAAAGCAAAGCAAAACCAGTTCAAAAACAACTCTTTGTCACGCTCGAAAATGACGAACAAAAAGTATATGATTATCTCCTAAAAAACGGAAAAGAATTGATGGATATTATTGCCTTGCGTTGTGATTTCCCCATTTATAAAATTTCAGGAATGTTACTGAATATGGAACTCAAAGGCGTGATTCGACCTTTGCCTGGGAAATTGTTTGAGGCTATTTAATTAAAAAAAAATTACTCAAATCCCAATTTCACTCTTACTCTTGCCAAAACACCTTTTGCAACAACAGAAGCTTTTTCGGCGCCAGTTTTCAACAAAGCATCTACTTCGGCGAGGTTGTTCAAATAGTAATTGTATTTCTCTATTTCGGTTTTAAATTTTTCTACAATCAGTTCAAACAAGGCTTGTTTGGCGTGAC
>JAEMQE010000224.1 GCA_022758945.1 Lentimicrobium sp.
TGATTAAATAAAGCGTTTATGTTGGTTTAATTTTTTTAAATTTAACAAGAAATCAGAACTATTAATCTTAAAGAAAAAAATTATGAGAAAAATTATTTTATTAGCACTTTTAACTTTGGCTGTCGCCAATGGTTATTCTCAAGAAAAAGGAAGGTTTAGATTTGGTTTAGATTTTGGATATGTTCCTACCGGTGGAGGAGGAGGAGGAATGATTTCATTTGAGCCTAAATATAATTTAACTAACAATATGAATGTTGGATTGCGAATGGGTGTTGCAGGAGTTGCTCGTGATGTTCAAGCTAGTGGAGGTCAAGTAACATCAGCTAAAATATCTGGTATCGGTTCTCTTGTAGGAACTTATGATTATTATATTCACATCGGGTCACTGTCTTTAGTGCCTTATTTAGGAGTTGGATTAGGCTATTATTCTATAGCAAATGTAGAGACAGAAGGTTCTTCATATACTTCACCTGTAGCTTCAACAAGTGAAATGGGAGGGCTAATTAGAGGAGGTATCGAATGGGGAAAACTCAGAGTAGGTGTTGAATATAATATTCTTCCGGATTCTAAATTGCAAGATGTAAACGGAAATGTAACGGATGTCACAGTTACAAATTCCTATATTGGACTTCATATAGGATTTTATCTTGGAGGAGGAAAGTGGGGAAGAAAAGCCCAGTAATTATATAAACAGTTTTATAACCACGGCATTCTCGTGGTTTTTTTATACCCAAAAATACCTTTCCTTTGTAAAATGAATTGGAAAACGTATATCAAAAGTTATCAGTCCTATCTAAGGATTGAAAGAGGATTGTCGAAGAATACCATCGAAAATTATTCTTTTGATATAGAACGTTTGTGCCTTTTTTTGGAAGAAAATGCTATTTCCATTTCGCCATTAAAAATCAATGAAGAAACCATTCAACAGTTCATTTACAGTATTTCAAAAGAAGTAAATCCACGATCGCAAGCCAGAATAATTTCGGGATTAAAAAGTTTTTTTAGCTATTTAATCTTTGAAGACTATCGTGTTGATAATCCTTTAGAATTGATAGAAACGCCTAAAACAGGCAGAAAACTTCCCGATACTTTATCTGTTGATGAAATTGATTCTTTAATTGCTGCAATTGATTTGGCATCTAATGAAGGAGAACGGAATAGAGCAATGTTAGAAACGTTATATGGCTGTGGACTTCGGGTTTCAGAATTAGTTTCACTAAAAATTTCCGATTTATTTTTTGAGGAAGGATTTATCAAAATTACAGGTAAAGGAAATAAACAACGTTTTGTGCCTATCGGGAATTTGACCCAAAAATACATTCATATTTATAAGGACAACATACGAACTCATCTGAATATAAAGAAAGGATACGAAGACACTTTATTCTTGAATAGAAGAGGAAATCAACTTTCGAGAGCGATGATTTTTACAATTATAAAGGATTTGGCTGTCAAAATAGAATTGAATAAAAGTATTAGCCCACATACTTTGAGGCATTCTTTTGCAACGCATCTTCTTGAAAACGGTGCCGATTTGCGTTCTATTCAACTAATGCTTGGTCACGAATCCATTACAACTACTGAGATTTACGTGCATCTGGACAGAAAATTTTTGACAGAAGTTATGAATACTTTTCATCCGAGAAGATAGTTGGCAGATTTCAGGTATCAGATGGCAAAAAAAATGACTTGTTGAATAACAAGTCATTTTTATAAATATATTTTTTTTGAACTGAATTTATGCTGGCAACTGAAATCTGCCATCTGTTATCTGAAATCTATTTAGCAATATTTACAGCTCTGGTTTCTCTAATTACAGTAACTTTTACCTGACCTGGATAAGTCATTTCAGTTTGTATTTTTTGTGAAATTTCGAAAGATAAAGTAGCTGCATTATCATCAGAAACTTTTTCGCTTTCTACAATAACACGAAGTTCTCTACCAGCTTGAATTGCATAAGCGTTTTTCACTCCGCTGAATCCGTAAGCCACTTCTTCTAAATCTTTCAAACGTTGAATGTAAGAATCCAAGACTTGTCTTCTTGCGCCTGGTCTTGCGCCTGAAATTGCATCACAAACTTGAACAATTGGTGATAATAAGGATTTCATTTCAATTTCATCGTGGTGAGCACCGATGGCGTTGCAAACCTCTTCTTTTTCGCCATATTTTTCAGCCCATTGCATTCCTAATAAAGCGTGAGGCAAATCACTTTCGGCATCTGGAACTTTACCAATATCGTGCAATAAACCAGCTCTTTTGGCCAATTTTACATTCAATCCTAATTCAGCAGCCATAATTCCACAAAGTTTAGAAACTTCACGAGAGTGTTGCAATAAATTTTGTCCATAAGACGAACGGTATTTCATTCGGCCTACAACCTTAATTAATTCAGGATGTAACCCGTGAATTCCTAAATCGATTACGGTACGTTTACCAACTTCAATAATTTCGTCGTCTATTTGTTTGGTAGTTTTAGCTACAACTTCTTCAATACGTGCCGGATGAATACGTCCATCAGTTACTAATTTATGCAAAGCCAAACGAGCAATTTCTCTTCGAACAGGATCAAAACAAGAAAGAATAATAGCTTCTGGTGTGTCATCAACAATGATTTCTACTCCAGTTGCTGCTTCAATCGCTCTGATATTTCTACCTTCACGACCAATGATTCTTCCTTTTACATCGTCAGATTCGATATTGAATACAGATACACAGTTTTCTACTGCTTCCTCTGTTCCAACTCTTTGAATGGTGTTGATGATAATTTTTTTAGCCTCTTGTTGTGCCGTTAATTTGGCCTCTTCAATAGTGTCCTGGATGTGGGACATTGCTTCAGTTTTTGCTTCAGCTTTTAAGCCTTCAATCAATTGATTTTTGGCATCTTCAGTAGATAAACCAGAAATAACCTCTAGTTGTTGAAGTTGGCTTTTGTGTAATCTGTCAACTTCTGCTTGTTTTTTGTCTAAAACTTCTATTTTAGAATTGTATTCTAAAGTTTTTGCTTCAAAATCATCGTTTACCTTCTTGGCTTTAGACAATTCGTTAGAAACTTGAGATTCTTTGTCTCTAATTCTTTTTTCGACTTCAGCCATCTTTTGGTCACGAGAAAGAATTACTTGTTCGTGTTCTGACTTTAATTCGATAAATTTTTCTTTTGCCTGAAGAATTTTATCTTTTTTGATGTTTTCGGCTTCAAGATTTGCATCTTTTAAAATTGAAGAAGCTTCTTTTTTTGCGCTTTTAATCAAATTAGAGATATTGCTTTTTTCAATTGTCTTGGCTATACCAAAACCTCCTGCAATGCCTCCAATTCCTGAAATAATTATTGTTAAAATGTCCATGTTTATCTAAATTTAGTATATAAAAAAGCCTACATTAGGTTGCTTGAATAAACTCGGAAATACAAGTTTTGAGCTAACTCGTTGTTCAAGCTTCCAAACTGAATTGGCTTGCTATAGTAACGATGATTTGCTCATTCTAATTTGTTAGTGTTGAGTTTACCAAATATGAACTAATGTAGGCAGTATCTTAGTTTCTGTAAAGAACGTGTTTAATCGCTGAGATATTGATCTAAAAGTGAATTGATTTTTTTAATTCTTTCGATAGTTGCTACACCATCGATGGCATTATCAATTTGTTTTTGTTCAGTTTGAGAGGCAAATTGCAAAGCACACATCGCTAGTACATCTTGCTTATCACGAACGGCATAATTTTCTTCAAATTGCTTTATCATAGTATCAATTTTTTTCGAAGCACTTCTAAGCCCTTCTTCCTGAGAGAGCTCCACGGTCAATGGATAGACTCTGTCCGCAATCGATATCTTAATTTTAAGCTTTTCGTCCATATCTTTTACTAATCTGATAGCTGTGCTATGCAGTAATCAATTTCACGAATTAATGAATTTATTTTAAGCTTTGTTTCTCTTTTATTATCCTCACTGCCAAGTAGTGCGTTAGCTACTTTAAGTGTTTCATACTGTGCTTTTAAGGCTTCAATCTCTTGAGATTGATTTTGTATGATAGTTGCAGATTTTGTTAATTCAATTTTCAAATCTTGAGATTTTTTCTCCAAACTATTTATTTTTGTAAATAGCTTTTCAATCTTATTTTCAAGAGTATCAATTATTTCTGCAATTACACTCATATTATATCCTCCGTATTACTTAATCTTACAAAGTTAGTATTCCTTTTTATTTTTACAATATTTTAGGGGCTTTTTTACACTAAAAAATTCAATTGACTGTATAACAGCGAATTATATTTTTGATGATTTTAAAAATTTAGTTGACTACTTTTTTTTATCTTAGCAAAAATGTATTCAATGAGATCATATCTGTTTATCCTGTTATTTTATAGTTCCATTTTTGCCCAAGTCAATTATCCGAAAGACTATTTTAGTCCTCCACTTGATATTCCTATGCAGTTATCAGGAAATTTTGGGGAACTGAGGCCCAATCATTTCCACGCAGGTTTTGATTTGAAAACGATGCAAAAAGAAGGATTAGAAGTTCATGCTGTTGCCGATGGTTATGTGTCAAGAATAAAGATTTCGACTTTTGGAAATGGCAAAACGATTTACATTACGCATTCAAATGGTTATACTTCAGTTTACGGACATTTGCAAAGAGCTACGGATTCTATTGAAGCTTTTATCAAAAAAACGCATTATACTGAGCAATCTTTTGAAATAGAAATATATCTCAAACCTGGCGAATTAGTAGTTAAGAAAGGACAAGTTATTGCACTTTCCGGAAATACAGGTGCTTCTGAAGGGCCACATTTGCATTTTGAATTTCGGGATAATATCACCGAGAATATTATTAATCCAATGCTTTTTGGGTTTGATAAATTTATGAAGGATACCAAGAAACCCCTTATTTCCAGCATTTATGTTTATCCATTAGATGACAAAACTATTGTGAATCAATCAAGACGGCCTTTACTGCTAAACTTGGTTTTACAAAAAGATGGCACCTATTTAGCGGATAAAGTAGCAGCCAATGGTAAAATTGGTTTTGGGATTAATACTTTCGATTATGATGATGTTTCGTTTAATAAAAACGGGGTCTATAAAGTACAGGCTTTTTATAATGGAATACCTAATTTTGGTTATCAATTTGATACTTATTCCTTTGATGAAATGCGTTATGTAAATGCCTTAATTGATTATCCAAGGTATAAAAAAACACAACAAAGAGTTCAAAAATTATTTATGCTAAATCCATACAAACTGAGCATAATCAAGACAGATAAAACGAATGGGGTTCTTCCCGTGGTTCCTAATTTGACTTCGGTTTATCGTATTGAAGTTTCTGATTTTTATGGCAATCTGACTGCAGTTTCCATTCCAATAAAGTATGATGTGCAACCCACAATTATTGTCCCGGAACCTATTTCGAAATATTTTGTAAAAGCTAATAATGACAGTAACTTTAGCAAAGACAATGTTTCAGTTTACTTTCCTGCTGGAACTTTTTATGATGATTTTTATTTGAATTTTGATGTAAAAAACGACACTTTGTATCTTCACGATGATACAGTTCCCGTTCATACAAATTTTACCATTGAGATAGAAGACAATAAATTTTCTGAAGCTCAAAGAGAAAAATTGTTTATAGCTTCAATTGATGGCAAAAAAATTGGGTATAATTTTACCTTTCGAAAAGAAAATGTTTTCACTACCAAAGTAAAGACTTTAGGAAAGTTTGCCTTGGTTTTGGATACTATTCCACCAAAAATTTCCATTGCAAAATCGATTGAAGGGAAATGGTTAAGCGATAAAAAGTTTATTCAATTCAGCATAAGCGATGGATTATCAGGCATAAAATCCTATAATGGCTATTTGAACGGCAAATGGATTTTGTTTGAATATGATAATAAAACCAAGAAAATCACTCACAATTTCAGTGATGGTATTGTTGCCGAAGGTGCAAATGAATTAAAAATTATAGTGGTCGATAATTTAGGAAATTCTACTATCTTTGAAACTCGTTTTTTCAGAAGTCAAAAAAATAAAAATTAAATTCCTTGAGTGTACCTAAAATAATACTTGTTTTCTTCTTTTTCTGTTTTGGATCTGCAACTTTTGCACAATCTGCCCATATAAAAGGAATTATTCTCGATAAAAATAATCAAGTTGTTGATAACGTGAACGTGTCTTGTTCTGGTAAAGGAACTAAATCAAACGAAAATGGTTTCTATAGTTTAGAAGTTCCCACTAATCAAAAAGTAATAGTAGTTTTTTCACATGTTTCTTTGAAAAAAGTTACGGTTGCGGTTACCTTAAAACCTGACGAAGATTATGAATTCGACTTGGTTATGAATGACAAAGATGAGCAAATGGGCGAAGTTGTCATTACGGTAAACAATAAAAAAAGAGTTCAGGGAATTACAATTATTGAACCGGAATTAATTCGGAAAATTCCTGGTGCCAATGCCGGTGTCGAAAATATTTTGAAATCCTTGCCAGGTGTAAATTCCAATAATGAATTAAGTACACAATATGCCGTTCGTGGCGGAAACTATGACGAAAATTTAGTTTATGTAAACGAAATCGAAGTGTATCGTCCTTTTTTGATTCGCTCTGGCCAGCAAGAAGGTTTGAGTTTTACCAATACCGATTTGGTTCAAAATGTTGATTTTTCTGCAGGAGGTTTTCAGGCAAAATTTGGAGATAAATTATCATCAGTATTAGACATTACCTATCGAAAACCAACGAAATTTGGAGCGGTTGCCGAAGCGAGTTTTCTTGGTGCAAGCGTTGCTGTAGATGCCGTTTCTAAAAATAGAAAATGGTCTGAAGTTACCGGAATTCGCTATAGAAATAATTCACTTTTGGTAAATAGTCAGGAAACACAAACTAATTATACACCAATATTTGCGGATCTTCAAACCAACATTAATTTCAAGTCTTCGGATAAATGGGAGTGGAGTTTTCTAGGTAATATTTCTCAAAACGATTACCAATATCAGCCTTTAACACGTCAAACAAATTTTGGAACCATTGATAATCCAATGGCGCTATTAATTTATTATGAAGGCCAGGAAAAAGATAAATACACGACATATTTTGGAGCCGTAAAATCTACTTATATAGCTTCAAAAAATTCCACTTACAAACTAATTGTTTCGGCTTATAATACTAAAGAACAAGAGCATTTTGATATTTTGGCACAATATCGTTTAGGTGAAGTAGATTCAAATTTTGGTTCCCAAAATTTCGGGAATGTCTCTTATACAAGAGGGATTGGCGGGCAACTCAATCACGCTCGAAATGATTTGGATGCATTAATTGTAAATACCGAATTAAAAGGAATTCATAATTTTAATAAGAATCAGTTTGAATGGGGTGCAAAATTTACTCGCGAATCCATTCGTGACCGAGTGATTGAATGGGAAGTGATTGATTCGGCGGGATTTTCATTAAATCCGCCCTTAAAATTTTTACCAAAAAATGACCAACCTTATTCGCCTTACACCGGACCATTGGTTCCTTATAATAATGTAAGAGCAACTAATTTTGTTGACATCAACCGGTTTTCAGGCTATGCACAATGGAGTCGAAAAGGATACTTGGGAAACAACGAAATTTGGATGAATGCTGGTGTTCGATCTCAAAATTGGGAAGTTTCTGGCGATAATATTACGAGTACAACCCAAATTACTTTTAGTCCAAGAGCGCAATTTTCGTTGAAACCCAATTGGAGCAAGGATATGTTTTTCCGACTTTCGGGAGGATTGTATCATCAGCCGCCTTTTTATCGAGAATTGAGAGATGCAGATGGAGTAGTACAACCGGGTGTCAAGGCACAACAATCCGTACATATCGTTTTGAGTAATGATTATAGTTTCAAAATGTGGAATCGCCCTTTTAAAATGGTTTCAGAATTGTATTATAAATCATTGACAGATGTAAATCCTTATACTTTGGACAATGTTCGAATTCGTTATGTAGCAGCCAATAATGCCAAAGCGTATGCAGAAGGGCTTGACTTTAGATTAAACGGAGAATTTGTTCCAGGAACGGAATCTTGGTTTAGTTTTGGTTATCTAAAAACCGAAGAAAACATCGATAACAAAGGTTATATTTCGAGACCAACGGATCAAAGATTGAAATTTGCGATTTTGTTCCAAGATTATATGCCAAGGATTCCAAGCATAAAATTGTATTTGAATTTGGTCTATAATACTGGATTACCAGGAGGTTCGCCATCGTATGCTGATCCTTATTTGTATCAAAACCGTTTGCGAGATTACCGTCGAGCCGATGTAGGTTTCTCCAAAGTTTTAATAGACGAACAAAATCCTTCTTCTAAAAGATGGTTGCAACCTTTCAAAGAATTGGCGATTGGATTAGAGATTTTCAACCTTTTCGACAATCAAAATGCGATTACCAATACTTGGGTTCGCGATGTGTATTCCAAAAATCAATATGCCATTCCTAATTATATGACTACTCGAGTTTTTAACGTGAAGGTGAATATGAGGTTTTGATGGGGAAAGGAAGAATTATCAGTTTTGTGTAAGCTGAAATAAATATTGCAGTCAAGAAAATTTATAAAAATTAAATGATAAATAGAGAATTAATCAAACAAACAGAACAAACCGAATGGGATTTTGTAAATGAAATTCTTTATAATATGTGCAAAGAAAATTTTACTCACGAACAGACTGATAAGGTTGTTGGGAAAGTAATTTTAATTGGTCGAGCATATGCAGCAGCAATCGAAAGACGAAAAAATAAAACGGAACAAAATGATAATTTTTATATTGACAAAGTTGCACCAAAATTTAAAAAATCAGAATTAGATTTTTATCTAAACAAACTAAAATCTCATACGGAATTGACAGAAAAAAATATTCCAGAAATCCTAAAAGTTCATTTTTATTTAACCGATTTGATTAAAGATTTGACGGAACAAAATAAAAGGTCTTTCTGTTCAAAATATTTACATTTTCATTTTCCACACTTGTTTTTTATTTATGACACCAGAGCAGTTAAAGCAATTGGACTTTTAAAAACCAAATTCCCACATAAATACAAAGAGCAAATTGATATGAATGGAATTGATAAAGAATATGCTTCATTTTTTTATAAATGTTTTGCTCAAAAAAACAAATTAGAAAATGAATATGGAAGAAGTTTATCGACCCGACATATTGACAATATATTAATGAAAATAATCGAACAAACACAGGAAAAGTCTACTCTCAAAAACAACTGATTTTAAATTTTTGCCAATTCTCAATAAAGTCTTATTACCCTATATCAAAATATTACTTTCCAAATCCGATTTTTCGATCTTAAAATCAAAACCTAATTTTCCTCAACCGCTTTAAGACGAGAAATAGTATTCCATAAAATGGCTGTAAAATAAAAATTAAAAAATTTATTAGAAATAAATGAAATTTTAAGTTGTACTTTAGCGCAACTTTATTAGCTTTGCTTTGTGGAAAAAGTATCAAAAATAAGAGTTGTAACATTTTATAAAGATTACTTTACAGCATTCTTTATCAAACAACGAGAAAAAGTTCAAGATAAAATCACTTGGACTTTAGATTTAATTGAACAATTAGAAAAAGTTCCCGAAACGTATTTAAAACATATTGAAAATACGGAAGGCTTATATGAAATAATAGCACCTCAAAAAAAGAATTAACCTATTTTTAGAATATTTTGTTTTTTCGATAAAGGGAAATTAATAGTTTTGGCTAATGGATTTCAAAAGAAAACGCAAAAAACACCAAGAAAGGAAATTGACAAAGCATTAAAAATTAAAGAAGAATACCAAGATGAAAACAAGTAACTTAAAAACACTCGCAGAATTCAAAGAGGAGTTTTATGGAAAAAAAGGAACCGAAAAACGGGACAATTTAGAAAAAGGTTTCGAACAATTCAAACTCGGTGTAATGATTCACGAAGCGAGAATTGAAAAAGGATTGACTCAAGAAGAACTTGCGATTCGAAGCGGAACAACAAAATCGTATATTTCAAGAATTGAAAATAATGTAAAAGAAGTTCGATTTTCTACTTTGCAAAAGATTGTGGAATTAGGATTAGGCGGGAAATTAGAACTTGCAATAAAACTATAAACTCCTAATCCTATATCAAAATATCACTTTCCAAATCAGATTTTTCTATCGTAAAATCAAATCCTAATTTTGAAACTAATTCGATAACGAGGTTTTTATACCAGTTTTCTGATTTTGGGTGAATGTAGATTTTTTCGATTAATTGATTGATGTTCACATTTATTTTTAATCCATCGTTCAATTTGATATTGCTTTGCGTCACATCTGAAATGATGCGAACTTCTCTTTCATACTGAAAACTTTTTCGCTTGAACAAGAAAGGAAAAAACATATCATCAAACGGAATGTATTCCTTTTTGTAATCAATGTAATTGACTTCACCAATGTATTGCTCGTATTTTTTTTCGGGAATAACGGCATTTTGCAATCTTCCAATCGTAGATTGAATGGCTAAACCTTCGCTGTTTTGGGTAAAAATTTGCCACATTGCAAAAGATTCGTATTCGTTGATGTGCCAACTACTAACGGCAACTTTTTCACGATGCGATTTATAATAATTAAGAAATTCAGGATTATTTATGGATAATTTTTTTATTTCCTCGTAGGTTGGTTCGCTAAAAGTACCTTCGTATTGATCTTCAAATTTATCTGAACGTGACATAAAAAGTTTCTGAGACATCAATAAATCAAGAAATTTTGATAAGTCTAGGTATTTCCAAACAATGGTGTTTGGGTCTTCTGGAAGCTTGATGTTTTTGTTGTTCAGGTACATTTATGCTATTGTTTTGTATTCCGGATTCCCCCCTTGGGGGTAAGGGGGCTTTTATTCAAACGACTGCATCGTTACTAATTTGTTATATGTTCCATTTAACGCAATTAGTTCATCGTGAGTTCCTTGTTCTACAATTTCACCTTTTTGCATTACCACAATTTTGTCTGCTTTTTGAATGGTCGAAAGTCGGTGCGCAATCACAATCGAAGTTCTATTTTGCATCATGTTTTCTAATGCAACTTGTACGAATTTTTCGCTTTCAGTATCCAATGCTGATGTAGCTTCGTCCAAAATCATAATCGGTGGATTTTTCAAAACGGCACGAGCAATTGACAATCGTTGTTTTTGGCCACCCGAAAGTTTGTTTCCGCTGTCGCCAATGTTGGTATAAATTCCAAGTGGTAAATCTTTGACAAATTCATAAGCATTGGCAATTTTTAAGGCTTCAATAATTTCCTCGTCGGTTGCGTTTAGTTTTCCTAATGAAATATTGGCTTTTATGGTGTCATTAAACAAAATGCTGTCTTGTGTCACCAATCCCATCAAACCCCGAAGCGATTGCAAATTCATATCTTTAATATTGATTGAATCAATAGTAATAGTTCCATCATTTACATCATAAAAACGAGTCAGCAAATTGGCAATGGTGCTTTTTCCGCTTCCAGATTGACCAACGAGCGCTAAGGTTTGTCCTTTTTTTACTTCAAGTGAAAAGTTATTCAAAACGGTTTCATCTTCGTATTTGAAGTTGATGTTTTTTAAGGATATTTTGTCTTCAAAAGTGGTTTTGGTAACAGCATTTTCCTTTGAAGTAATTTCGTTTTCTACTTCAAGAACTTCAAAAACACGCTCTGCTGCGGCCAACCCATTTTTTACGGCATACAATGCTTTTGAAATCGCTTTTGCTGGAGTTAGAATATTGAAAGCTAAAGTTAGATATGCAATAAAAACTGCACCCTCAAGTGTTTTGTCTATTAAAACTAAATTCCCTCCATAAAAAAGTAAGCAGGCAATTGTTGTTACTCCTAAAAATTCGCTTAAAGGTGTTGCTAAATTATTTTTACTCCCAATACTGTTTGTTAAGTTCAATAATCGGGTTACTGATTTGTGAAACCTGCTTTTGAAATTAGTTTCGGCATTATAGCTTTTAATTACTTTAAGACCTCCTAAAGTTTCGTCAACAATAGAAATAAGGAAGCCACTTTCCCTTTGAGCTTCTAAAGATTGAGCTCTCAAATTTTTAGCTAGTTTTGAAATTATCCATCCTGAAATTGGCATAAAAATTAAAACAAATAAAGTCAGTTTTAAACTTATAATAAACATGGCTACTAATGCAAAAATAATAGTCAGAGGTTCTTTTACTACTAATTCTAATATAGAAAAAAAGGAGTTTTGAACTTCGTTTACATCACCAAGCATACGCGCCATAATATCGCCTTTTCTTTTTTCGGAATAGTAGGAGATGGGTAATTCTACGATTTTATCATACATTGATTTTCTCAAATCCCTTAAAACGCCATTCTTCAAATGCATGATATGGTACGATGCGAGATAGTTAAATAAGTTTTTGAATAAAAACGTTATGATTACCATTAATACTACAAACAAAAGAACTACTTGAATGTTATTTTCCTTGGTTAATATTGAAATTTTATAATAAAAAAAGTCAGATCCATACTCCTTTATATTTCCTAGTCCCTTATATACTGGCTCTTTTAGTATCGTTTTGGTTTTACCAAAAAGTACTTCAAGCACCGGGAAAATGGTTAACATTGAAATAGTGCTGAATAAGGCATACAAAATATTATATATCACATTCCAAATGATGTGTGATTTATACGGTTTTGTATAGGGAATTAGTTTTATTAAATTCTTGTCCATTAGTTTAATTGCATTGCAGCAATGATATTTTTGATTTTATTATTTAAAATAGTTTCTACCTTAGTGAAATTTTCAACGGAGTCTAATTCTGCATATACGCTGATATAAAATTTAATTTTTGGATCGGTTCCACTTGGTCTGGAACAAATTTTAGAACAATCTTCGGTGTAATAAATCAATACATTTGATTTAGGTATATCCATTTTGGTTTC
>JAEMQE010000061.1 GCA_022758945.1 Lentimicrobium sp.
ACACCATGTTTTCCCACAATCCATTCAGCTGCAATAACAGCGCCAAGGGCAAAACCATCACGATTGTGAGCCGTGTGTTTTATTTCAATGGTGTCAACAGTTGAACTGTAAGTTACGGTATGCGTTCCCGGAACATTTTCAGTTCTTATGGCTTCAATATGAATCTCATTTTCTTTTGCTTCTTCTAATGTCCAACTTGTATAATCACTATTTTCAATGACTCCTTTTGCCAATGAAATTGCGGTTCCACTTGGCGCATCCAGTTTTTGAGTATGATGAATTTCTTCCATTTCGACTTTATAAGAATCGAATTTTGACATCATTTTTGCTAAATATTCATTGAGTCCAAAGAAAAGATTTACGCCTAAGCTGAAGTTAGAACTAGAAATAAAAGCTCCGTTTTTTTCTTGGCAAAGCGCTACCATTTCCTCATAACGGTCTAACCAACCTGTTGTTCCGGAAATCACGGGAACATTGGCATAAAAACAATTAGAAATATTTTCTACAGCAACTGCTGGTATACTAAAATCGATAGCAACATCAGCATTCGAAAGTCCTTCATAAGTATTGAATTCGTCTTTTTTTAAAACAATTTCGTGACCTCTTTCCATCGCAATTCTTTCGATTGTCTGTCCCATTTTTCCGTATCCTAAAAGTGCGATTTTCATTATATTTTTTTAAAATTACAGTTGTCTTTTCTTATTTTTTTTCAGTGTTACTTTCCAATATTTCCCCCTTCGGGGGTTAGGGGGCTTAAAAATTATAATTAAATGTTAGTCCAACATTTGCCCTATATGTTACATCATTCATATAAACATCTGGTCTAACGGATAAATTTTCATTTACGTTAAATTGTATCAATGCTGCATCAACATTAGCGTCAACAATATTTAAAACATAAAAACCAACTACAAATAATGCGGATAAATCTCTATTTCGTTGATAAAATTTCTGTGCAGAAATCAATCTGCTTTCATCCAAATAAGAAAATTCATCATCAGTGTAGCCTTCTAATCTGCGTTTATAGGCGTCTCGATACTGGTGATAACTTTTATTGCTGTCAATATAATAATACATACTGACTCCAATTGCTCCGTAAACCAATGGGATTTTCCAATATTTTTTATTGTATGCCTGTCCCAATCCTGGTAAAATAGCCGAATAAAAAGCTGCTTTCGCCGGTGTCAAAGGGTCAATATCGATCGATTTCACAGTGTCTTTTGCAACCAAGGTAGTTTCTGTTTTCTTTTGCGAAAAAACGGATTGGTTTCCTAAAACAAAAAGGAGCAGAACTATGAAATGGATTTTAGGCACTAGTTTTTTATTAGTTTAATAATCCTGTTGAAATCTTCTTCTGAATGAAATGGAATGGTGATTTTTCCTTTGCCATTTCCTGCAATTTTTACTTCTACTTTTGTTCCAAAATAATTGTTGAACGTGTTTTTCTGGGTATCGGCAATTTCAAATGAGGTAGATTTGGCTTTAGCCGCAGCTTTTGGTTTTAAACTATCCTGATAATTTTTTACCAAAGCTTCAGTATCTCTAACCGAAAGATTCTGGCTTACGATTTTTTGATAAATATCCGTTTGAATGTCTTGATCTTCAATATTGATAATCGCTCGACCGTGACCCATACTGATGAAACCATCTCGAATTCCAGTTTGAATAATTGGATCTAATTTTAAAAGTCTCAAATAATTGGCAATTGTAGAACGTTTTTTTCCAACACGTTCGCTCATTTGCTCTTGTGTCAATTGAATTTCGTCAATCAATCTTTGGTAGGAAAGTGCAATTTCTATTGGATCTAAATCGTGGCGTTGAATATTTTCAACCAAAGCCATAATCAAGGATTCATTGTCATTTGCAATTCGAATATAAGCAGGAACAGTTGTTAAGCCTACCAATGCTGAAGCACGTAAACGTCGTTCTCCTGAAATTAATTGGTATTTATTGAAGTCTAATTTTCGAACAGTAATCGGTTGAATAACGCCTAATTCCTTGATGGAAGAAGCCAATTCTCTCAACGAATCTTCGTTGAAATTACTTCTTGGCTGAAACGGATTTATTTCTATCGCCTCAATTTCAAGCTCAATAATATTTCCAACTACTTTATCGGCATTTTTATCGCTTACTGATTTTATGTCGTTCTCCGGATCTTTCAATAAAGCCGATAATCCTCTTCCTAACGCTTGTTTTTTTATTGCTTTTGCCATACAACTATTTGCTGTTTTTCTTTATAATTTCGTGAGCTAATTGTAGGTAATTATTAGCTCCTTTGCTTGTGGCGTCATAGTTTATAATGCTTTCGCCAAAACTTGGTGCTTCACTCAATTTTACATTTCTTTGAATAATGGTTTCAAAAACCATATCGTTAAAATGTTTCTGAACTTCTTCGACCACCTGATTTGACAAACGCAATCTGGAGTCAAACATGGTCAAAAGCAATCCTTCTATATCTAAATCTGGATTGTGAATTTTTTGAATGCTTTTTATAGTATTCAATAATTTTCCCAAACCTTCGAGTGCAAAATATTCGCATTGAATAGGAATAATAACAGAATCGGCTGCTGTTAAAGCATTCAACGTAAGTAAACCCAATGATGGCGCGCAATCAATAATAATATAATCGTATTCGTCTTTGATGCTTTCCAATGCTTTTTTGAGCATATATTCTCTGTCTGGTTTATCAACCAATTCGATTTCGATGGCAACAAGGTCAATATGCGAAGGAATCACGTCCACATTTGGAGCCGAACATTGTACGACAGCCTCTTTTGGAGTGTGGCTATGTTCAATAATTTGGTAGGTTCCAATTTCAACATTGTTTACATCGATACCCAATCCTGAACTTGCATTTGCCTGAGGATCAGCATCTATCAATAAAACTTTTTTTTCTAAAACACCTAGTGATGCCGCTAGATTTACTGACGTTGTAGTCTTTCCAACACCACCTTTTTGATTAGCAATCGCAATGATTTTGCCCATTTATTTTTCTAAATTTTGAACGGTAAAAATACAATTAATTATGGTTTCTGAAAATCTATTTTGTTAACATTTGTTAAGGTTTGATTAGCAGTTGGTTTTTGGAAAATTGTTGTTCGAGATTCAATGATTTTCTAAAGGGTTTTCATAAATAAAGTAAACCATAAAATTTGAATTCTCGTCTTGATATTGAGTAGATTTAGCAATACATTTACCACGAGAAATTTTAATTCGCAACCGAATAATCTAAAATGACTTTTGCCATCATTACTTATGTGCCTCATATCCTTGAGCAAAATCAATATTTTGCTTATTCACCTTACGTTCGAGAAATGAATATTTGGACAAAACAGGTAGATAAGTTGATTATAGTTGCTCCTGAATCCAAATCTGGAAAAACACCAATTGACATAAACTACGAGCACGATAAAATAGAATTTATTACTATTGAAAGCTTTGACATATTGGATTTAAAGGCAATTTTAAAAACGATATTAAAAATACCAAAAATTAGTTGGAAGATTTTTTCCGCTATGCAAAAAGCCGATCATATTCATTTGCGTTGTCCAGGAAATATTGGTTTGTTGGGATGTTTTGTGCAGATTTTATTTCCAAACAAAACAAAAACAGCCAAATATGCAGGTAATTGGGATCCAAAATCGAAGCAACCATTGAGTTATCGTTTGCAAAAGTGGATTTTGAGTAATACCTTTTTGACTAGAAATATGCAGGTTTTGGTTTACGGCGAATGGGAAGGAAGTTCAAGAAATATCAAACCTTTTTTTACTGCAACTTATAATGAAACTGATAAATCCCCCATTATTACTAAAGGTTTAAAAAGCAGAATCAATTTTATTTTTGTGGGAGCTTTGGTATCGGGTAAGAATTCGTTGTATGCGATTCGATTGGTAGAAACTTTGCATAAAAAGGGATATGATGTTGCATTAGCTTTATATGGAGAAGGAGTGGAGCGAAAAAAATTAGAAGAATATATTCACCAAAATAATTTAGAAAGTATCATTTCATTGGAAGGGAATCAAACTCAGGATATTGTAAAAAAAGCATACAAAACCAGTCATTTTGTACTATTACCATCGGAAAGTGAAGGCTGGCCAAAAGCAATTACTGAAGGTATGTTTTGGGGTTGTGTTCCCTTGTCAACAAAGGTTTCTTGCATTCCGTTTATGCTGGATTATGGCAATAGAGGAGTTTTGTTAGAGATGGATTTGGAAAAAGATATTTTTCAATTGGAATATCTTTTAAAAAATGAAGCTGATTATGAGAATCAAAGTCGAAAGGCTAGTGATTGGTCGAGACAATATACTTTGAATGTTTTTGAAGAGGAGATTAAAAAAATGTTGCAATCATGAGAGTTCTTCAAATTATAGATTCTCTTGAGGCTGGTGGTGCTGAGCGAATGGCAGTAAACTATGCCAATGCACTTGCAAAAGAAATTGAGTTTTCGGGATTAGTGGTCACTCGAAAAGGCGGCCCTCTTTTGAATCAGGTGAGCAAAGAGGTTTGTTATCTTTATTTAAACAAGAAGAGCGTCCTTGATTTAAAATCACTTTATAAATTGAGAAAATTTGCAGTGAAAAACAAAGTAGAAGTGGTTCATGCCCACAGCACTTCTTTTTTTACGGCTTTTCTGTTGAAGCTAATTTATCCGAAAGTTAAAATTATTTGGCATGATCATTATGGCGACAGTGAGTTTTTATCCAAAAGACCTTTGTTAAGTTTAAGAATGATTCTTCCTTTTTTTAATGGGATTATTGCGGTTAACCAACAACTTAAAATTTGGGCTGAACAAAAAATACATTTTAATAATGTTATTTATTTGCCTAATTTTCCCTCACAGGAAATTGAAATTTCTGAACAAACTATTTTGCAAGGAATTCAAGGAAAACGAATAGTGTCTTTGGCTAATTTGAGGGTTCAAAAGAACCATTTTTTATTGCTGGAGATCGCTAAAAAAGTTAAAATATCCCATCCCGAATGGACCTTTCATTTGGTGGGAAAAGATTTTGAAGATGATTATTCCAAAAAAATCAAGACTTTGATTTTGGATTATAATTTAGAGAATAACGTTTTTATTTATGGTTCCAGAAAAGATATAAATAATATATTGGAGCAATCAAGTATTGGTATTCTGACTTCACAATCAGAAGGATTGCCCGTTGCTCTGCTTGAATATGGATTGCAAAAAAAAGCAGTTGTAGTAACTAATGTAGGTGAAATCCCTTTATTAATTCAAGACGGAATAAATGGCTTTATAGTTGAAACAGATGAGTTACAATTATTTTGTGATTCATTGGTAAAATTGATAGAAAATGATACTTTACGGGCAGATTTCGGAAAAGCTCTTCAGAGGACAATTACTAATAATTACTCAGAGAAAACCGTTATAAATCAGTATTTAGATTGGTTAGAAGTAGGGTAAAATTAACAAGATAAATACCCTCTAAATTCAGTTTAACCGATGAGAACTGCTGATTATCGATTTTTTATTGATTTCATCGGATGTTTGTGTAGATTTGTTTTTTATAATAGAATCAGTAATAGTAACAATGAATAAGAATAACAAAATACATTTTGAAGTCTCGGAGCGAAAAATATTGCTTAGGATTTTTGATATTGTTTTTGTTTTGATAGCATTATATTTTACAGGGAATATTCTGGATTTAGTTTATCTTGAATCCTCAACAAGCAATTTTTATTACGTAATAGCTCTTGCGATATACATAAATATTATTGGAACTGTATTCGAAATGTATAACCTGCAGGTTGCCAGTAATCAATATCAGGTATTGAGAAGTTCAATTCTTACCGCATCAACTACTGTTTTATTTTATTTGTTGACACCAATTTTCTCGGCAGAGTTACCCAATAATAGGTTTCAAATTTTAATTTTTTATTTTACATTGCTTTTGGCTTTGGTGCTATGGAGAACTTTTTATGTTAAGTTTTTGGCATCCAATAGATTTGTCCAAAATGTAATATTAGTTTGCGAACGGGATCAGGTTGAAGAATTAATTCTGGGACTGGAAAACTCTGATCCACATTATAGAATTGTTGCTTATGTAAACTCTGACAGGACCAATAATGACCTCTTCGAATACCATTTTGTGCAACATATAGGTATTAATGATTTAGTCTCCTTTGTAAAAGAACATAATCTATTCGAAATTGTAGTTGCCTCTCAAAACACTGAAGATATTACTGTGGAATTGTATCAGGAATTGCTTCATTTGTTAGAATCCGGAACGACCATTCGAGAATATACACAAGTTTATGAAGACAAAACTCAACGTATTCCTGTGCATCACATTACCAGAGATTTTTACAAGTTTTTCCCTTTCAACAGAAGCAATAACAACCAACTTTATCTGTTCAATGTTAGAATAATGGAAGTACTAATTTGCATAATCGGGTTGTCATTTGGGATGCTATTAATTCCTTTTATTGTTTTAGGAAATGCCATCGGAAATCGCGGAAAATTATTTTACACACAAGAACGAGTGGGAAAAAATGGCACAATATTTCAAATTCTTAAGTTTAGGACTATGATCAATAATGCCGAGAAAGAAGGTGCTGTGTTTTCGGGACCAAATGATAATAGGGTGACACCTTTTGGAAAATTCTTGCGCAAAACCAGAATCGATGAAATTCCTCAATTCGTTAATATTTTAAAGGGAGAAATGGCAGTTATTGGGCCACGGCCTGAAAGACCTTTCTTTGTTAAAGAAATTGCCGAAATTATGCCTTTTTATGAAACACGCCACGTTATAAAACCGGGACTTACTGGTTGGGCACAAGTGAATTATTCCTATGGAGAATCTATGGACGACAGTTTGATAAAACTGCAATATGATTTGTATTATATCAAACACCGAAGTGTTTTTTTGGATTTGAATATTGCTATTAAAACCATAAGCACAGTCTTATTTTATAGAGGACAATAGTTATACAATTATTGGAATCGGTTTGCTATTCTTAATGGCTATTTTTATCAATAATACTAAACTGGTTATCACAAGCGGCAACACAATTAATAAGTGTGCTTTATTTATCATTATGATTAGATAAACAACCATCGAAAGAATGTTGAATACACATAAATTGATAATCCATTTATTGTTTTTTCTGAGCATAAAATAGAGCAAGACAAGCAGCGCAGGATTAAACAACAAGATGTTATAATTATAAGCCAGTTCTTCGTGAAAAGAATAAAATCCCATAAAACCAAAGAACAGTCCCAATAATCCCATTAGTATAAGATAAAACTGGTCTATATTTTTTCTGTTTAAAATAAGAATAAGTCCAAGAAACGATACAAAAGTATAAATAGTATCCCACCAGGAACTTGGGATTTCTTTCTTGAATTCCAATAAAGTTTTACTTTCCTTACAAAGCAAATGATTCTCAAACTGGGTTTGCTTCAAACTTTTATGAAGTTCCAATGGCAAAAATATTTTGGTGCCATATTCATCCACTTTTTTCCCAAAAATGATACTCGTGCCCAGTTTTTCATAAAACGAATTGTCAAAATAGGGATATAAAATACTTCTATAAGTTATATCCGTGTCGGTTTTTTTGACAATGATTTGGGAACCCAATGTTTTATTCAGGATTTCCACCACCATTGAAGTACAGTTTTTATCGATAAATTTATAAGTATAATAACTTTCGCTCGAGGCTAATGCAGTTGTCAAATTGTCAAACAATTTTTGTTTGTAAACCAGTGGAACAACCAATTCCTGTTCATAAACGCTCCTTTGCTCGTAGGTATATTGGTTCATAAAATCAGGAAAGGCATTGACAACGGCAAAATATTGTAAATCTCCTTTAGCAAATTTTACCACAAAATTTGGCGTCCTAAAATCAAAAGCTCCATAATTATAAACCACATCCAAATTGTTTTCCAAGTCGGTAATTCGTATTGCAGTGTGTCCAAAAAGCGAATAAGATTCATTGCCTGTATCACAAGTGATAATGCTGACACGAGTATTTTTTGACAATATGGTGTTCTGTCCAAAGTTGCTCATCGAAACAATCAACAAGGTAAAACAGAATATTTTTTTGAATAAAGAGGATTTCATTTATGATATATTAAAAGAATAAATTAATTTCTAAAAAGCCCTAAATCTACTTTTAACGAAAAAATATTCGAATATAAAGCAGCACTTTGATTTCCTAAATTGGTCAAAGCATAATCAATCTGGATGCCTTTGTATTTGAATCCCAAACCGATATTCGGCTGAAAACCTACTTTTTCTGAATTGTCAATTTGCTGTATGTTTTGAAAATTTCCAACGCCCGCACGTAAGAAAACCAAATCGGTATAACCAAATTCAAATCCCAATGCAGGATCGATACTCACAAAATCCGTCGAAAGAATATCATTGGTTTTGGCAAACTGCATATTGATATTGGCTGCAGCCAAAATGCTGTAATCATAGCGAACAATAAATTTTTTAGACAATCCCAATTGTACTTTTGGAGCCGTAATCTCAGTACTTTCAGGTAATTCCTGATTTTGTCCAGGAATGGCATTAGCAATTTTCTTGTATTCGGCTTCGTCAATGCTCCAAACATTATAAGTGGTTGTAATGTCTCGAACCATCAAGCCAAATTGCCAGTCATTTTTTTCGAATTGTAATGCAGCATCAAATCCAAAACCCCAAGAACTGGCAAATTTCCCAATAATTCTTCGAATCACTTTGGCATTTACACCATATTGAAATCCGGGAACTTGTAATTTTCGAGCATAAGAAAAAGTAACGCCATAATCAGCAGTCGAAAAAAGGCTGATGCGATTGTAGTCAATATTGCCTTGACTATCGATTAATTCGGTTGTATTCATAATGTCATCGACACCAAAACGGATTAGGGAAATACCCCAAGCACTATCATCATCTATTGTATTTGCATAAGCAATATAGTCGTATTGGGCAATATTGGCAAAATAATTGGCGTGCATCAAGGACAGCTGATGATCTTCAAGATGAACTAATCCTGCGGGATTCCAATAGCCGGAATTCACATCATTTGTACTCGAAGTCACTGCGTTTGCCATTCCTAATGCTGCGGCATCGACACCAATATTCATAAACTCGTTCGAATACTTTCTGACGGTTTGCGCATACGAACTGGCGCAAAGCAAAAGGAGGAAGAAGAATAGAATTTTTTTCAACATTGATTATTTTGCAGATACGAGGCCTGTTTAATTTTTTCCAAAAATATAATTTTTTACCGAGCTAATTCCTTCCTTTGGATAAATAAAAAAGACCAAAGAACGTGTTGTAAAAAAACTCTATTAAAAAACGCACTTCTCATTGACTTATTATATTAAATTTGTGAACTTTGATAATCTAATTTATATAACAATGCAAATTAAAAAACACGTTCCAAATACTATTACGTTACTAAATCTTTTTTGTGGTTGTATTGCCCTAGTTTTTGTATCTGAATTGAATTTTGAAATGGCTTTCTTTTTTGTGTGTTTGGGTATTTTTCTGGACTTTTTTGATGGTTTTTTTGCCAGATTATTCAAAGTTTCCAGTCCACTAGGTTTGCAATTAGATTCTCTGGCAGATATGGTTACTAGTGGAGTTGTTCCCGGTTTTGTGATGTTTTGGATGCTAAAACAAGGTCAAAATCCTGCAGCTACAAATTTAATTTTGCCTTATTTAGGATTCATTATTACCTTGGGTTCTTGTTATCGATTGGCGAATTTTAATATCGATACCCGTCAAACGGATTCTTTTATTGGTTTGCCAACGCCTGCCAATACACTTTTTATAATGAGTTTGCCTTTGATTTTAAAATATTCTGATTCTTTGGTTACTCTCGAAATCCTGTCTAATCAATGGATTTTACTAGCTATTACTTTATTCAGTGCTTATATCCTCAATGCTGAAATCCCTTTGTTTTCTTTAAAAATAAAAGATTTTACGCTCAAGAAAAATGCACTTCAAATTGTCTTTTTGAGTTTGTGTGTTTTATTGTTGATTTTCTTTCAATATTTGGCCATTCCTTTGGTAATCATTACTTACGTTTTGTTGTCAGTTATAAATAACAAGTTCCTGAAAAAGTAGGTTGCCCAATGAAACGGAAAACGGTCAGAAGTAAATCTACAATCAGACGAAAACCTCGAAAAAAAACTTCCTTTTTCTCCGGAAAGGTTCGCAGTTATTCAATAATAGGATTTTTTATCTTGCTATTTCTTGGAATTGGCTATCATTATCGAAATGGGTTGCTGTATTATTTGGGTTTTAAATCCTATAAATTAAAATACGAACAGGCAGAAGCCAAACGCATTTCGGATGTTCGAAATTATCAGGTTTTAGAAAATCATCGAGGAAAAGCAATCGGTATTGATGTTTCCGAATTTCAAGGAAAAATCGACTGGACTTTGGTCGAAAACATAGAAAATGATTACCCATTAGAGTTCGTTTTTATTCGTGCTACAGCTGGGAATGATAGGGAAGACGGGCAATTTGCAACCAATTGGCTTGGCGCCAAAAAAAGCAAGATGATTCGTGGAGCCTATCATTATTATCGTCCCAACGAAAATTCATTGGAACAAGCACAACTTTTTATCAAAACAGTTCATCTTCAAAAAGGAGATTTACCTCCGGTTTTAGATATAGAAAAATTGCCTAATGGTCAATCTTTAGATAGTTTAAAAGTAGGGTTAAAGCGTTGGCTGAAAGCGGTTGAAGGCCATTATAAAGTGAAACCTATTATTTATACCAGCGAGAAATATTATGATGATTTCTTGAAGGAAGAATTTAGTGATTATCTTTTTTGGATAGCCAATTATAATTTTTATAGAGAGAAAATAGGCGAGGATTGGCTTTTTTGGCAATTCACCGAAAAAGCTTCCGTTTCAGGGATAAAAGGCAATGTAGATGTTAATATTTACAATGGCGATGTGGAGCAATTGCGATTTATAACTATTGAATAATTATTTTTTGAATTCAGTTATAAATACAATAAATAGGATGATAATCAGCATTATAAAAACAAATAGGAACACTGAATTTCTATTGGCAAAGTTTACGGTCCAGCCCATAAATGGGATTCTTTTAGGAGGCATTAAGCGTTTATCTTCTCTGTTGTAATAAAAAATTCCCCAGATCCAGTTTTCTGGGTCTTGGTTCCATCTTTCTTTTGTTTCTTGGCTAGGTTGTTCTTGATTTTCCATTTTTAAAACTCTAATTTTTTCTTTCTCAGCTCAAAATTCTGTCCTAAATAAACGCGACGAACCATTTCATCTTCGACTAATTCTTCTGGAATTCCTTCTTTTAAAATTCCGCCTTCAAACATCAGATATGTCTTGTCAGTAATTGCCAAAGTTTCCTGAACGTTGTGGTCGGTAATCAGGATTCCAATATTTTTATTTTTTAATTGAGCAACAATTCGCTGAATATCTTCTACAGCAACAGGGTCAACACCGGCGAAAGGTTCGTCAAGAAGAATAAATTTTGGGTCGGTTGCCAAACAACGCGCTATTTCAGTACGACGACGTTCACCACCTGAAAGTAAATCGCCACGATTGGTGCGAATGTGTCCCAAGCCAAATTCTTCGATTAAACTTTCCATTTTGGCCTCTTGTTGTTCCTTAGTATGTTTGGTCAGTTGTAAAACACTCAAAATATTATCTTCGACACTTAGTTTTCTAAAAACAGAGGCTTCCTGAGCCAAATAACCAATACCTTGTTGGGCTCTTTTATACATTGGAAAATGGGTAATATCCAAATCATCAAGATAAATATTGCCCATATTGGGTTTTACCAATCCAACAATCATATAAAAAGAAGTCGTTTTTCCAGCACCATTGGGTCCTAAAAGTCCCACGATTTCGCCTTGGTTTACCTCTACCGAAATGCCTTTAACAACACTTCGTCCTTTATATGTTTTAACTAAATGTTCGGCTCTTAACTTCATTTTTTATTTGATTATTCAAAATTTAATATTTTTCAATTCCTAAATTCCCCCTTTGGGGGTAAGGGGGCTTTCCAATTCTTCCCAAAACTCATACGCTCTGCGCAAATGAGGAATAACAATAGTTCCGCCCACGAGCGTTGCAATTCCCATGGCTTCCATCATTTCTTCTTTTGAAATGCCTTCTTTATGACAATTTTCTAAATGGTATTTTACACAATCATCACATCGCAAAACTGCCGAAGCCACTAAACCTAATAGTTCTTTGGTTTTTACATCTAAAGCTCCCGCTGCATAAGCATTGGTATCCAAATTGAAAATTCGTTTTACGATTTTATTATTGTCGGCCAATAATTTTTCATTCATTTTAGAACGATAGTCATTGAATTCTTTAACTAGTTTGCTCATTTTTTATTTTTCTTTTATAAACAATGGAAGAGATAATTACACTTAATTCAAAAATAATCAGCATTGGAATGGCAACAATCGTTTGGCTTACCACATCAGGTGGTGTAACTATTGCTGCAACTATTAGTACAATTACAACAGCATATCTTCGGTATTTTCGTAAAAACGTAGGAGTGACTAATCCTAGTTTTGTTAGAAAATAAATGATTATGGGCAATTCAAAAAATATTCCGCTTGCTAATACAGAGGTTTTAAACATTCCCATGTATGAATCCAAAGTAAATTGGTTTTTAACCATATCACTGACAGTAAAAGTTGCCACAAAATTAACTGACATTGGAATGACTATATAATATCCAAAAAGCACCCCTAAAAAGAATAATAATGAGGAAATAAAGATAAATACTTTGGCATTTTTTCTTTCTTTTTCATATAAAGCCGGACTTATAAAGCTCCAAATTTGCCATAATATATAAGGGAAAGCTAGAATAAATCCAGCCAAAATACACATCCAAACAAACATATTTACCTGACCTTCCATTTCTGTATTC
>JAEMQE010000244.1 GCA_022758945.1 Lentimicrobium sp.
ATAAAATCAAACTACAATTTGCCTTTTTCTTAATGCTGGTTTCATTTCTTTCTTACGGCCAATCGAATGTTTTTAAAGTTACTCTGGACGCTGGTCATGGTGATCATGATTTTGGAGCTACCTATAACGGTCATGTCGAAAAAAATATAAATTTAGCACTAGTGCTCAAAGTAGGAAGATTGTTAGAACAGAACCCCAAAATTGATGTAATTTATACTCGTAAGACTGATGTTTTTATCGATTTAATTGAACGAGCCAATATTGCCAATCGGGCTGATGCCAATATTTTTGTTTCCATTCACTGCAATGCCAATAAAAACCCAGAAGGCGAGGGAACCGAGACCTACGTAATGGGGATGAGTAAAGTGGCTTCAAATCTTGAAGCGGCTAAAAAAGAGAACTCCGTTATTACTTTAGAAAAAGATTATAAACAAAAATATGAAGGTTATGATCCCAATTCTCCTGAAACAATGATAGGAATGACCTTGATGGCAGAAGAATATTTGGATAACAGTATTTCATTGGCAAGCAAAGTTGAAGACGGATTTGCTGCAATAGGAAAAAAAATCAGACACGGTGGCGTAAAACAAGCGCCTTTTATGGTGTTGCACAAAGCGTATATGCCAAGAGTTTTAATAGAAACCGGATTTATTTCTAATCCTGCAGAAGGTGCTGATTTAGATTCTGAAGAGGGTCAAAACGAAATTGCCCGAGCTATTGCAAATGCTATTATTAATTATAAAAATGAATACTTTGGCAATGAAGGCAATGAAAGCGATGCCGAAAGACCTTCTCAAAAAATAATCGAAAAACCGGTAAAAGACACTTCTTCACCTGCAAAATCAAAACCGAATTTAGAAGTAGCAACTCCAAAAAAAACTACAAATAATCAGGATACAACAGGCATCATCTTTAAAGTTCAACTTTCGGCAAGTTCAAAGAAATTAGAATTAACACCAAGTAATTTTAAAGGATTGAAAGATATCTCAATTGAATCGGGAACTAATCTTTATAAATATATGTATGGAGAAACTGCGGATTACAATGATGCTAAAAAACTATTGCAGGAAGCAAAATCTAAAGGCTATGATTCTGCTTATTTAATTGCATTTAAAAACGGAGAAAAGATTAGTGTACAAGACGCAATCAAATAATTAATAACTGCAAGTTTAATTATTTTTATATTAAATTTGTACAAATATACTTGAATTTTGAAATTAACACGAGAAATTAAAACTGCCATATTAGTCATTTCGACTATTTTACTTTTTATTTGGGGCTACAGCTTTTTAAAGGGAAAAGACCTTTTAGATAAATACAAAACATTTTATGTAGAATACGACAATGTTGAAGGTTTAGCTCCTTCAGCATCTGTTACTATTAATGGTTTAGATGTAGGAAAAGTAACTAAGATTTCCTTGAACAAAGAAACAGGAAAACTAATGGTTCAATTGCAACTCAAAACAGATTTTCCAATTTCTAAAACCAGTACAGCCATTATTTATAAGCCTGGCTTTATTGATGGAAAACAAATTGCCATTCATCCAAATCTTGAAGACAAATCAGTGTCAGCAGATGGCCAGGTGCTCATAGGAACTGCTGAATTAGATTTAACCGAATCCTTGAAAAAGCAGTTGCTTCCGCTTCAGGTAAAATTCGAGTTACTAATCAAGAATGCTGATAATTTATTGATAGGAATAAACAATGTTTTAGATAATAAAGGACAGCAGGATTTGAAAGTTAGTTTGTCTGAATTGAGTAAAACTATGGAGCAATTCCATAAAGCTTCTTCGAGTATAAATACAATTTTAGACGATAATAAAGGAGAAATAAAAGGAGTTGTAAGCAACTTGAACAAAGTCTCAAGTGATTTCTCAAAAATATCGGATTCTTTAAACAAAGCCGATTTAGGGAAAACTGCTAAAAATCTCCAAAAAACATTAGAAAATGTTGATAAAATGATGGCTGGCATGCAGGCTGGCAAAGGAACAATGGGCAAATTGATAAACGACGAAGCCTTGTATAATAATTTAGAGAAAACTTCAAAAGAATTAGAATTATTATTAGAAGACATAAGACTTCATCCAACAAGATATGTAAATGTTTCTGTTTTTGGAAAGAAAAATAAACCTTATGTTGCACCGGTAACCGATACGGTTTCAAAAGTTAAAAACTAGCAATTATGAGCTATTTAGACAATATTTTATTTGCAATTTTGTTAGTTTTAGGATTTGGGTATTTCTATTCCAATATAAAAAAAATTGTTAGAAACATAAATCTTGGAACAGCCATAAATCGCAAAGACAATTCTAAAGCGCGTTGGGCAAACATGGCGATGATTGCTCTTGGTCAATCAAAAATGGTGAAAAGACCAGTTGCAGGAATACTTCACATCATAGTTTACGCAGGATTTATCATTATTAACATCGAATTGCTGGAAATCATTATTGATGGTTTATTTGGCACTCACCGAATTTTTTCCTTTCTAGGAACTACCTACAATGTTTTGATTGGCTCTTTTGAAATATTAGCTTTATTGGTTTTGGTTGCCGTATTTACTTTTTGGACAAGAAGAAATATTATCAGATTAAAAAGGTTTGCCAACAAAGATTTGGCTGGTTTTCCAAAGAATGATGCCAATTATATTCTGTATTTCGAAGTCGTTTTGATGTCTTTATTTTTATTGATGAACGCATCTGATTTACATTTGCAAAACATTCCGGGAGGTTTTTCTCATTTTATAAAAGCAGGTTCTTTTCCGGTTAGTCAGTTTATGGAACCTTTATTCAATGGGGTTTCCAGTGAATTTGTAATGGTTCTTAATACGTTATTTTGGTGGTTGCACATCATTGGTATTTTGGTTTTTATGAACTATTTGTACTTTTCAAAACACCTTCATATTCTGTTGGCTTTCCCAAATACTTATTTTGCGGATTTGAATCCAAAAGGGCAACTAAATAATTTAGAATCAGTTACCAATGAAGTGAAATTGATGATGGATCCAAATGCTGATCCTTATGCAGTTGCACCGGCAACCGAAAATGCAGTTCCAAGCAAGTTTGGAGCCAGTGATATTCAGGATTTGAATTGGGTACAATTAATGAATGCTTATACTTGTACTGAATGTGGTCGTTGCACATCCTCTTGTCCTGCAAATATTACCGGAAAAAAATTGTCGCCACGTAAAATTATGATGGCAACACGAGACCGAATAGAGGAAGTAGGCAAAAATATTGACGCTAACAAAGGCGTTTTCGTTCCAGACAATAAATCATTATTAAACGATTACATCACTCCCGAAGAATTGTGGGCTTGTACTTCGTGCAATGCTTGTGTCGAAGAATGTCCGGTAAATATTAGCCCACTTTCGATTATTATGGATATGCGTCGTTATTTAGTGATGGAACAAAGCGCTGCGCCAACTCCGATAAATGCAATGATGACCAATATCGAAAATAATGGTGCGCCTTGGCAATATAACCAGCAAGATAGATTGAATTGGAAAAACGAAAATTAATATTGAAAAGTAAAAATTCTCCTAGTTAATCGTTTTAGTTGATTTACACATTGATTACAAAAATTTAGATTTCAAATTTCAGATTTTCAAAACTTGAAACTTTGAACTTGAAACTTTAAACAAAAAAAATATGTCAGAAGTTTTAATAGTACCAACAATGGCCGAAATGCTGTCTCAGGGCAAGCAACCAGAAGTATTGTTTTGGGTAGGTTGTTCCGGAAGTTTTGATGACAGAGCTAAAAAAATCACAAAAGCATTTGTCCGAATTCTAAATCGTGCCAATGTTTCCTTTGCGGTTCTTGGCACAGAAGAAAGTTGCTCAGGTGATCCGGCAAAACGTGCAGGAAACGAATTTCTGTTCCAAATGCAGGCGATGACAAATATCGAGGTTCTAAATGCCTACGAAGTGAAGAAAATTGTAACTGCTTGTCCGCATTGTTTCAATACCTTGAAAAATGAATACCCGGAATTAGGCGGAAAATATGAAGTTTTTCATCACACAGAATTTCTTAAATCCTTGCTTGACGATGGCAGATTAACTATCGAAGGAGGGCAATTCAAAGGAAAAAGAATTACTTTTCACGATCCTTGTTACCTTGGAAGAGCCAATAAAGTTTATGAAGCACCTCGTGATTTAATTCAAAAACTGGATATAGAATTAGTCGAAATGAAACGTTCTCGTGCTAATGGATTATGTTGTGGCGCCGGTGGAGCACAAATGTTTAAAGATTCTGAACCTGGCAACAAAGAAATAAATGTCGAAAGAACCGAAGACGCTTTAGAAACCCAACCCGACATTATTGCCGCAGCTTGTCCTTTTTGCAATACAATGATGACTGATGGAATCAAAAACAAAGAAAAAGAAGGCACGATAAAAGTGCTGGACATAGCCGAATTAATTGCAAACGCTCAGGATTTATAAATTAATTACGAATTTGAAAATACGAATTACCTAATACCCAACACCCAAAAAATATGCTTATTCCTTTCGAAAATTTACCATTAGAATCCAAAATCTGGATTTACCAATCCAACAGAAAATTTTCGGATGCAGAGTTTTCCGAAATTGAAGCTGATTTAATATCCTTTTTAGAAAAATGGGAAGCGCATAGCGTTGGACTTGAATCATCCTATCAGCTGAAATACAATCGATTTATAATTATTGCCGTAAATCAGGATGTGCAGGCTGCAACAGGCTGTTCTATTGATTCTTCGGTACAATTTATCCAAAAATTGGAACAAAAATATAATGTCGATTTGTTGGACAAAATGAATGTTACCTTCAAAAACGGCGAACACATTGCACACAAATCCTTGATTGATTTCAAAAAAATGGCCAAAGAAAAAGCGGTTACTGAAAACACCATCGTTTTCAATAATCTGGTGAACAATATCGAAGAATTTAATGAGTCTTGGGAAGTTCCGGCTATGGATAGTTGGCACAGTCGTTTTTTTTAAAACCAAAAAACCAATGAAAATCTTCTTAACCAAAATTGGATGCTTCTACTTTTTGTTGTTTTTGCTAACCAATTGTGCAACGAAGAAACCGAGTATTCCTTTCAAAAAACCAGCCATTGCTGAAAATGAGGAGATTTATATTCCACATTTAAAATCAGAACGAAAAAACTTTTTCAAAGATTCCGATGCCGAAACTCATTGGGTGGACAGCATATACAACAACTTATCTTTAGAAGAAAAAATAGGTCAGCTTTTTATGGTTTCGGCCTATTCGAATAAAGATTCTGTTCATGTGAATGCGGTTGACAAACTAATTACGGAAAATAAAGTGGGCGGTTTGATTTTCTTTCAAGGCGGACCAGTTCGTCAGGCAAATTTAACCAATCGTTTTCAATCAAAATCAAAAGTTCCTTTATTTATTGGCATTGACGCCGAATGGGGGTTAAGTATGCGACTCGATTCTACCTATCGACATCCTTGGAATATGACTCTTGGTGCAGTTCAGGATTTGAAACTGGTCGAAAAAGTGGGCGAAAGTATGGGTAAAGAAAGTAAACGAATGGGCGTTCATTTTAACTTTGCTCCGGTTTTGGATATCAATACAAATCCAAAAAATCCAATTATCGGATTCCGATCTTTTGGCGAAAGCAAAGTAAATGTTACCGAAAGAGCGATTGCTTTAATGAATGGCGTTCAAAACCAAGGTGTATTTTCTACCGGAAAACATTTTCCTGGTCACGGCGACACTTCGGCTGATTCGCATAAAACTTTGCCGTTGGTTACTCTTTCTCAAGAACATATTGATTTAGTCGAATTGTATCCTTACAAACGAATGTTTGACGAAGGCCTAGTTTCAGTGATGGTAGGACATCTAAATATTCCCAGTTTAGATCCAAGACCCAATTATCCAACATCGATTTCAAGTAGTGTTGTCACCGAATTGCTTCAGAATGAAATGGAATTTGATGGCTTGATTTTTACTGATGCCCTGAACATGAAAGGAGTCAGTAATTATCGAGCTATTGACAGTATTCCGCCAAAACCCGGAGATATTGACCTGCAAGCCTTTCTTGCCGGAAATGATATTTTGCTTTGTTCGGAAGATGTTCCTATGGCAATAGAAAAAATCCGTTCCGCTTATCAAACTAATAGTATTACGGAAGAGCGATTGGCACATTCCGTAAAAAAGATTTTACATTATAAATTCAAAGCGGGTTTAAACAAATACAAACCTATCGAAACCGCAAATTTAGTTCAGGATATTAATCCTTCTTCGAACGAAGCTTTGCAATACCAATTGTTTGAAAATGCAGTTACTGTTTTACAGAACAATTCAACTATTCTTCCAATAAAAAACTTGGAAAACAACAAAATTGCTTATGTAAAACTAGGAGACGATGAGAATAGCGCTTTTGTTTCAACACTAAAAAAATACACGGAAATCACCGAAGTTTCCAGTCAAAATATTGACAGTTTGAATCTAAAATTGAAAGATTTCAATACCGTTATTGTTGGCTTTCACAAATCAGATAAAGCCTGGAAAAATCAGGAATTCACGGAAACCGAATTGCTTTGGTTACAGGAAATTGCTAAAAACAACAACGTCATTCTGGATGTTTTGGCAAAACCGTATTCGCTTTTACCGATTACAAATTTTGAGAATATTGAAGGATTGGTGGTTTCTTATCAAAATTCAGACGTTGCCCAGATCGTTTCGGCTGAACTAATTTTTGGTGCTATTGATGCCAAAGGCAAACTACCGGTTTCAATCAATACAAACTTCAAAGTGAATGATGGTTTATCGACCGAAAAACTGAATCGTCTGGGGTTCACTTCTCCCGAAAACGTGGAGATGAATCCAGTTAAACTTTTAGAAATTGAAAAAATAGCAAATAAAGCAATTGAGGACAAAATTGCACCGGGAATTGTTGTACTTGTGGCAAGAAAAGGGAAAGTAGTCTATCAAAAATCTTTTGGATATCAAACTTACGACAAAGTAAAAAGGGTTACTAACACTGATTTATATGATCTTGCATCCTTAACAAAAATAATTGCCACTTTGCCAAATGTCATGCAACAATACGATAAAGGGAATGTTACTTTAGAATCAACCTTGGGAAACATGGTTCCCATTTTTAAAGGTTCTAATAAATCCGACATCAATTTTAAAGATTTGTTATTGCATAATGCGCAATTGCAACCGTTTATTCCTTTTTATAAAAATACGCTCGATAGTTCTGGAAAACCTTTAGAAAAATATTACAGAAAAACTCCAAACGAATTATTTTCAAAGCAAGTGGCTGATAGTATGTTTGTAAGAAACGATTATCACGATACGATTATGAAAATTATTGTGGATAGTAAATTATTGCCAGAGAAAAAATACAAATACAGCGATTTTACTTTTATGATTTTGAAAGAATATCTGGAAAGAGTTACATCAAAAAAATTAGATGTTTTGGTTCAAGATAATTTTTTTCAATCTTTAGGAATGAACAATTCCCTTTTTAATCCTTTGCAAAAAAGAAATAAAAGTGATATTGCACCCACAGAAATTGACAATTATTATAGACATCAAACCTTGCAAGGATATGTTCATGACCAGGGCGCAGCCATTGAAGGTGGTGTTCAAGGACATGCAGGATTATTTTCTAATGCCATGGATATTGCCAAAATGATGCAAATGTATTTGCAAAAAGGCAACTATGGAAACGTTCAATATTTTTCATCCAAAACCTTTGATGAGTTCAATACCTGTTACTTATGTGCTGACGGAAATATAAGAGGTTTAGGATTTAATAAACCTCGCGGTATAGATAATCCTACATCCAAATCAGCCTCGGATAAAAGTTTTGGACATACAGGATTTACGGGAACAATGGCATGGGCAGACCCGGAAACAGAGACAGTTTATGTTTTTCTTTCGAACAGAACGTATCCGGGAATAATCGAAAATAAATTGGCTAAAGGTAAAATTAGGGAGCAAATACAAGAAGTGATTTACGATGCGATTGTGAAGTAAATTTAAATTTAAAAACCAATTTCCCCCAAACTCATTTCAATTTTACCTAAATTCGTCTCATCAAAATTTATTTATGAAAATAGCAATTGTTTGTTATCCCACTTTTGGCGGAAGCGGTGTTGTCGCCACAGAATTAGGACTAGAATTAGCTCGCCGTGGTCACGAAATACACTTTATTACTTACAGTCAACCCGTTCGTTTAGAACTGCTTAATGTAAATGTTCATTACCACGAAGTCATCGTTCCTGAATATCCTTTGTTCCATTTTCAACCCTATGAACTAGCTTTATCGAGCAAATTAGTTGATATGGTGAAGTTGTATAAAATAGAATTATTGCACGTACATTATGCCATTCCGCATGCTTATGCAGGTTATATGGCAAAGCAAATGCTCAAAGATGAGGGCATAAATCTCCCGATGATTACCACCCTTCACGGAACTGATATTACTTTGGTTGGCAACCATCCTTTCTATAAAACTGCGGTTACTTTTAGTATCAATAAATCCGATTTTGTGACTTCGGTTTCTCAAAGTTTGAAAGAAGATACTCTTAAATTATTCAACATAAAAAATGAAATTCAGGTGATTCCTAATTTTATTGAATTGGATAAAAACATTGTAGACCCTAGCATTTCTTGCCGTCGTTCGGTTATGGCAACGGAAAATGAAAGGATAATTACTCATATTAGTAATTTCAGAAAGGTGAAACGAATTGCTGATGTGATTAGAATATTTTATAAAATTCAACAACAAATTCCTGCTAAATTGATGATGGTAGGGGATGGCCCAGAAAAAGAAAAAGCAGAGTATTTATGTCAGGAATTAGGGATTCTTGACAAAGTGATTTTCTTCGGCAACAGCAATGAAATTGACAAAATATTAAGTTATACCGATTTATTTTTACTTCCGTCTGAAACCGAAAGTTTTGGTCTTGCCGCTCTCGAAGCAATGGCGTGGAGTGTTCCTGTAATTTCTAGCAATTCCGGAGGTTTACCAGAGGTAAATTTTGATGGAGTTTCAGGTTATTTGAGCAATGTGGGCAATACCGATGAAATGGCCGAAAATGCCTTACGAATTTTGAAAGACAGCACCACTTTAAATAAATTTAAAGAAAATGCGTTATCAGTTGCTAAGCAATTTGACATTGAAAATATCTTACCTCTATATGAGGAATTATATCAAAAAGCAATAAATAAATTTGTATGAAAAAAGCGGTCTTAATAATAGTAACCATTGTTTTGACTTCGTGTGGATCTTCTTCCATAAAAAAATCGGAAAGCAAGCCTCTATATGAAGTCTTGACACAACAAGCAGATGGTGGAGCCAGCATTCGTTTTTTTGAAATTTTATCGGAGCCAAATGAAATTGCAATGTTGCAAAATGATGACAAACTAAAAAATAAAATTAAAACCGACGATATCAAGACTTCAAATTTTATCATTTTGAATATGGGTGAAAAAACAACAGGAGGCAATAAAATAAATATTGAAAGTGCTGTTGAAACCGATAAAAATATAATAATAACCATAAAGGAAATTACTCCAGAGTCTAACACAATAAGCACTCAAGAAATTACAACCCCATATTGTGTGGTTAAAATAAATTCAAAAAAAGCAATCATAATAAAATAGAAAAAGGGCACAGAAAAATATTTCAGCGCCCTTTTTGCAGTATTTATTATAGAGAATGCTCTAAAAATATTTTTTTAAAAGACATATCTAACATTTAAACCAAATCCACCAGCATGGAAGTCAGTTTCTTCTACTATCCATAGTGTTGGTCTCCAATCTAAACCTATAGCAATTGGAGCTTCTTGAAAACGATATTCCAACCCAATTTCGCCGCTGGCACCCAATAAAAAATTATCATTAATGTCAACGGATGGACCTGCACCTACATACCATTTTAAAGACTCACCATCTACGGGTTTGTATAAAAAATCCCAAAGAGCATCAATCCCAACACCACCATTACCAAAAGATACGTCAGCATGAACTCTGCTAAATTTACCAAGTGAAAACACGCCATCAACAGCGACGTCTCCACCGGCAACATCACCAAAACGAACTCCAATTTCTTGTGCGCTTACGAATTGATTGGCACAAATAAGTGCGAATACTAAAAATACTTTTCTCATAATTTAATTTTTTTGATTTGCAATAATAAACATTTAACGAAGCAAAATTAAACATATTATAAAAATTATCGAATAATATTGGATCAAGATTTAGCTAAAAATAGTATTTTAAAATAACAAATTAATGATTTATAAAAGTTTATCCTGAAATTACGGGATAAACTTTTAAACTTTAAACTAAAGACTTACATTTGTTCAAAACTAATTATAATGGCAGGAAATAGCTACGGAACCCTATTTAGAATAACAACTTTTGGTGAATCTCACGGAGAAGCTTTAGGCGGAATAATTGACGGATGTCCTTCCGGAATTACCTTAGATTTAGATGCCATTCAATTTGAAATGTCTCGAAGAAAACCGGGTCAATCCGCGATAGTTACACAGCGCAAAGAACCAGACGATGTGCAATTTTTGTCTGGAATTTTCGAAGGAAAAACCACTGGAACTCCCATAGGATTTATTATCCCGAATACCAATCAAAAATCGGATGATTATTCGCATATTAAAGACAATTATAGACCTAGTCATGCCGATTATGTCTATGAAAAAAAATATGGCTTTCGCGATTATCGTGGCGGAGGAAGAAGTTCAGCCCGCGAAACGGCGAGCAGAGTAGTGGCTGGAGCTATTGCAAAACAAATGTTGCCAGAAATTAAAATCAATGCTTTTGTTTCTTCGGTTGGGCCAATATTTCTAGAAAAACCGTATCAAGATTTAGACTTTTCTAAAACTGAGAATAATCCTGTTCGTTGTCCGGATGAAGAATCAGCCATAAAAATGGAAGAATACATTCGGGTAATAAAAAAACAAGGAGACACAGTAGGAGGAACCATAACTTGTGTGATTCAAAATGTTCCAATTGGTTTGGGTGAACCTGTTTTTGATAAACTACACGCCGAATTAGGCAAAGCAATGCTTTCGATAAATGCCGTAAAAGGATTCGAATTTGGAAGTGGATTTTGTGGGTCACAAATGAAAGGAAGTGAGCATAACGATTTATACAATCCTGACGGAACCACTAAAACTAATCTTTCTGGAGGAATTCAAGGCGGAATCAGCAACGGAATGGATATTTATTTCCGAGTGGCTTTCAAACCTGTGGCAACGATTATGCAAAAACAAGACTCATTGGACAATAAAGGAAATATCACTGAAATGACTGGAAAAGGACGTCACGATCCTTGTGTTGTTCCTCGTGCTGTTCCTATTGTTGAAGCTATGGCAGCTATAGTACTTGCTGATTTTTATTTGCTAAACAAAACATATTTATAATAGTTTGAAGATTTAAGTTTAAAAAACGGAGAACTCTGATGACTCAATATTAAAAATAATGACTCAAACCACTACCAAAAAAACATCCTTATTAGGAAATCTTACTGTTCAAATTGTTATTGCCATGCTTTTAGGAGCATTCTTGGGCATTTATGTTCATAATAATTATGATGTAACTTTTGCCAAAGAATTTAGCGACAAAATAAAAATATTGGCCACGGTTTTTATTCGGTTGGTGCAAATGATAATTGCTGTATTGGTGTTTAGTACACTAGTGCCTGGAATTGCTAAGTTGGGAGATATTAAAACTGTAGGAAGAGTGGGCGGAAGGGCATTAGGTTGGTTTTTCAGTGCTTCATTTATTTCACTATTGATAGGATTATTTTGGGTCAATGTATTGCAACCCGGAGTTGGACTTAATTTATCTAATATTGATTTATCTGCCGCAGCAGAAGTGACAGCAAATACTCAAAGTTTTTCGACTCAAAATTTCATAGAACACATTATTCCCAAAAGCATCATTGAAGCTATGGCGAATAATGAAATTATCCAAATTGTAATTTTCTCCATCTTTTTTGGATTAGCAGCAGCTTCAATTGGTAGTTATGCAAAACCTGTAACTCATGCCATTGAAGTATTGTCTCACATTGTACTCAAAATGGTGAATTATGTAATGAAGTTTGCTCCGATGGGCGTTTTTGGTGCTATTGCTGGAGTTTTTGCGATAAAAGATTTGAATGATCTAGTTCTTACTTACATCAAATTTTTCGGTTCATTTCTGGTAGGAATAGGTTCTTTATGGATTTTCCTTTTAGCAGTAGGGTTTATTTTTCTTGGAAAACGAATGAAAACTTTATTAGGTCACATTGTTGGACCGTTGATTATTGCTTTTAGTACAACTAGTAGCGAAGCAGTTTTCCCAAAACTTACTGAGGAATTAGAACGTTTTGGAATAAAAGACAAAATAGTTGCTTTTATGTTGCCTCTGGGTTATTCTTTCAATTTAGACGGAAGTATGATGTATATGACTTTTGCAAGTTTATTCATTGCTCAAGCTTATGGAATTCATTTGGATATAGGAACTCAAATAACGATGCTTTTAGTTTTGATGCTAACTAGCAAAGGAATTGCAGGTGTTCCGAGAGCAAGCCTAGTAATTGTAGCTGCTACTTGTGGAATGTTTAAAATCCCGATTGAAGGTATTGCTTTGATTCTGCCAATAGACCATTTCTGTGATATGTTTAGAAGCGCCACAAATGTTTTGGGCAATGCTTTGGCAACATCAGTAGTAGGAAAATGGGAAGGCGAAGGGGATTCTACTTCTGAATAAATATAAAAAAAAAGGTAACTAATCAGTCTCAAATATAGGTATTTTATTTCATGTCAAAATGGCATGAA
>JAEMQE010000047.1 GCA_022758945.1 Lentimicrobium sp.
TATAATACAAACTATGGAAAAGTACATAAGCTCCAATTAAAATCCATTCGATACTTTTTCTGTTTTTAGCTTTAGTTTTTTTAAGTGTAAAGCTTGTTAGGATTAGAATTAAATAAATTCCCCAAAGCCAAATTAATGTACCTATTCCCCAAAATCCGAAAAGATACAACACTAAAAATCCTCCTAAAAGGAAGACTATTATACTGAATGAATATATTGGGTTTTTCGTCATAAAATTCCACGCAACTTATTTATTGGCATGATAAATACCAGAAATATTTCGTTTCAAATGTATAAAAATAATCTTATAAAAATTGAAACTCGATATTTTTAAATCATAAAAAAACGGCGTTTCAATTAACTTTAAACGCCGTTTGATTTTATATAGAAAATGATATTTTTCTTATCGAATTGCTTTCACAAATTCTCCAATACTTTCAACTCCATTGTCTGTCAGTTTTTTGATAAAAGCACTGCCAATAATCGCGCCTTTGGCAAACTGCGTGGCTTGATTGAAAGTTTCCTTATTGCTGATTCCAAAACCAATGATTTGAGGATTTTTCAGGTTCATATCTGCAATGCGTTTGAAATAGTTTTCCTGAATGCTTCCAAAACCAGATTGCGAACCGGTCACACTTGCCGAGCTGACCATATATATAAATCCGTCCGAAACGCTGTCGATAAAACGAATGCGTTCGTCCGAAGTTTGTGGAGTAATCAGGAAGATGTTTTTAAGTCCGTATTTCTCGAAGGTAGCTTTGTATTCGTCGGCATACACATCAACCGGAAGGTCGGGAATGATTAATCCATCGATACCAATTTCGGCACATTTCCTGCAGAAATTCTCTATTCCGTATTGCAACATTGGATTAAAATACCCCATAATTACTAATGGAATAGCAACTGTTTTCCGAATGTCTTTTAGTTGGTCAAACAAAACTTGAGTTGTCATTCCGTTATGCAAAGCTTGGGTTGAACTTTCTTGAATTGTTGGTCCATCGGCCAATGGATCGCTGAACGGCAATCCAATTTCAATCATATCAACACCGTTTTTTTCTAAATTCTGAATGATTTGTACGGTATCGTTTAAATTTGGATATCCCGCCGAAAAATAGATGGAAAGTATCTTTTTGTTTTCTTGTAGTTTTTGATTTATTCTATTCATTTTATTTGTTTTTAAACCTGACAGGTTTTTAAGGCCTTCAGGTTCAGTTTTTAAAGGAATAATTAATTTAATAGTGCCTCTTTGTTGCAACACTATAAGCCCAGGCTTTTTGGTTCGATTGCAACTGTACTTCAACGCGTTTGTAATGCACCCCTTCATAAAGATCCGCCTGATGAAGTTCTTTGGTTGTAATATCGTAGACTATTCCATTAATGGTATCTTCCGGTTGATGCGTTTCTTCAATGATTGGGTAGTGTACTATTCCAAATTCTTCTTCGATTTTAATTTGTTTTAACGCATATCCAATTAATGTTTCTGGTGTTCCCACTAAAACACGTCCAAAAAGATTTTCTTGTACGTCTTCGTGTTGCAAAGAACCGTAGGTAAATAATTTTATCAAAGTATTCATTTTTGTGAGTCTTAATTATAATTTAAAATAATCTATATAAGTTTCCAAATCTTTGTCGCCACGACCGGATAAATTAATCACGACAATGTCAGTAGGTTTAAACTTTTTTTCGTCTAAAACGGCAAAGGCATGCGCACTTTCGATGGCGGGAATAATACCTTCCATTTGCGAAAGTTGTAATCCAAATTGCATCGCCTGATCATCAGTAATCGAAATAAATTCCGCTCTTCCAGTAGCGAATAAGTTAGCGTGCATCGGGCCAACGCCGGGATAATCCAATCCGGCAGAAATGGAATAAGGCTCAGTAATTTGTCCGTCCAAAGATTGCATCAACAAGGTTTTGCTTCCGTGAATCACACCAATTTTTCCCAAAGCGGAAGTGGCGGCACTTTCGCCAGAGTCCACTCCCAAACCTGCTGCTTCAACAGCGATAATATTTACGTTTTCGTCATCCAAAAAATGATAATAAGCACCAGCAGCATTGCTACCACCACCCACGCAAGCTATAACATAATCCGGGTTTTCACGACCTTCTTTTTCTAATAATTGTTCCTTGATTTCTTTAGAAATAACGCTTTGAAAGCGCGCCACCATATCCGGATAAGGATGTGGACCCACTACGGAACCGATAATATAATAAGTGTCAACTGGATTGTTAATCCAATCGCGAATCGCTTCGTTTGTGGCATCTTTTAAGGTTTTGGAACCAGAAAGAGCAGGACGAACTTCGGCGCCTAGCATTTTCATTCGAGCCACATTTGGTGCTTGGCGTTTGATGTCAATTTCGCCCATATAAACGATGCATTGCAATCCCATCAAGGCACAAACGGTAGCTGTTGCAACACCGTGTTGACCCGCACCGGTTTCAGCAATGATTCTGGTTTTTCCTAGTCGTTTTGCAAGCAAGATTTGTCCAATCGTATTGTTTACTTTATGCGCACCAGTATGGCATAAATCTTCTCTTTTGAGGTAGATTTTGGTGTTGTATTTTGCCGATAATCGCTCCGCAAAATAAAGTGGAGTTGGACGACCTACATAGTCTTTTAATAATGCATCGAATTCTTCCTGGAAGGAGGGTTCGGCAGTGATTTTTAAATATTGTTGGCGTAATTCCTCAACATTTGGATATAACATTTCTGGAATGTAAGCTCCTCCAAATTCTCCGTAATAGCCTTTTTCGTTAACGTGATAACTCATTTTTTTAGGTTTTGGGCTCTGGGTTTTAGGTCATTGATTTATACAACAACTAAAAACTTTCAACCATTAACTTTAATAATTCTATGTTTTTTAATCCTGGTTCGATTTCAAATTTACTGTTTACATCAATAGCATAAATGGGTAAACTGGTTTTTAATACTTGTTTAACGTTTTCTAACTCTTCGATTCCGATTCCTCCACTCAGGAAAAATGGTTTAGTTGACGGATATTTTTCTAATACCTTCCAATCGAAAGTAGTTCCGTTTCCGCCCGGTAATTTTCCTTTGGTATCAAAAAGAAAATAATCACAAACTGTTTCAAATGGTTTTAAATCGTTAAAATCAAAATCATCATTTACAGAAAACACTTTGATGATTTCAATTGAATCGTCCATTTTATTCTTCAAATCGATACAAAATTTAACGGATTCGTTTCCATGTAATTGAACGGCTTGCAAATCGTGTTTTTGTGTTTTTTCCAAAATTCCAGCAAGGGTTTCATTTACAAAAACACCTACTTTTTTGATTGATTTGCTTCGCCAGTTCGAGCCAAGCTCTCGGGTTGGCAATTCGGGAATGATTCCATCAAAATAGCGTGCCGATTTCTCCCAGAATATAAAGCCCATATAATCGGGTAGGAGCGTGCCTACTTCGAGTATATTTTCGGGGTATTTCATTCCGCAGATTTTGATTTTCATCTTTATAATTTTGAAATAAATTCTTTTGCCGCTTCGCCAGCATTTGCCGTTTTCATAAAATTTTCTCCAATTAAAAAACCTTTGTAACCATACCGTTTTAGTTCGTTGATGGCTTCGATTGACGAAATACCACTTTCGGATACTTTCACGAAATCATTCGGAATTTGGTCTGCCAATTGTTTGCTGAAATCCAAACTTACTTCAAAGGTTTTTAGGTTTCTGTTATTTACACCAATCATATCGAGAGTTGGCATTATTGATTTTTCTAATTCTTCTAAATTATGCACTTCCAATAATACTTCCAAACCTAAACCTTTGGCAAATTCGGATAAGGATTTGATTGCTGAACGAGTTAAAACCGCTGCAATTAGTAAAATTAAATCGGCTCCGTGGGCTTTGGCTTCCAATATTTGGTATTCGTCCACGATGAATTCTTTTCTCAATAGTGGAATGTTTACCGAAGCTCTTGCCAGTAGTAAATCGTCTAATGAACCGCCAAAATACTTACCATCCGTTAAAACCGAAATTCCACAAGCGCCAGCATTTTCATAGCCTTTTACTACTTCTTCGACAGTAAAACTATAATTAATTTCAGCTTTGGATGGCGAACGGCGTTTGTGTTCGGCAATGATTCCTGAATTGCTGTTTCTTAAATTTTGACCTAAAGAAATCGTCTTTTTTTCAAAGAAAACCGAAGCTTCCAATTGTGAAACAGGAATAATTGATTTTTTGAGAATGACTTCTCTTCTTTTGTCAACTATGATTCTATCTAATATGTTCATTATTATTTTGTTTCAGGTTTCAAGTTTTAAGTTTCAAACCGTTCCAACAACTTGAAACTTGAAACAAAGAAAACTTGAAACTATTTTATCTGCTTAATTCTTGTAATTTATTCAAAGCTGCCAATCCTTTTCCGGAAACTAAACTTTCTTTTGCCAATTGAAAACTTTCCAAAGGCGAACTTCCATTCACAGTTGCAATCGCCATTGCGGCATTGGCACAAACCACATTGTTCTGGGCTTCGGTTCCTTGACCGGAAATGATATTCATAAACATTTGGGCTGATTCTTCGATGGTTTTTCCACCTTCGATTTCGCTTTGCAACAATTGTCGAACACCAAAATCTTCCGGTTTTAGGATGCCTTCCATCCCTTTTGTAATGGTTTTGGTAGGGCAGGTCAAAGATACTTCATCATAACCGTCTAAAGAGTGTAGAATGGTGAAATTGATGTCAGTATTTTGATATAAATACGCATATTTTCTGGCCAATTCAAGATTGTAAACGCCCACCAATTGGTTTTTTGGAAAGGAAGGATTGATCATTGGTCCCAACATATTAAAAAAGGTTCTCACGCCTAATTCTTTTCGAATAGGTCCCACGTTTTTCATTGCAGGGTGAAACAATGGTGCATGCAAAATACAAATTCCGGCTTGGTCAATACATTTTTCCAAGAAATCAGTATTGTTGCTGAATTTCACACCCAGTTTTTCCATTACATTGCTCGAACCTGAAATGGACGAAACGCCGTAATTTCCGTGTTTCGCCACTTTTATTCCTGCTCCGGCTGCTACAAATGACGCTAACGTAGAAATATTGAAAGTGTCTTTTCCATCGCCACCCGTTCCACATAAATCGATGGTGTTGTAAGCTGATAAATCGACCCGAATGCACAATTCTAACAAGGCTTCGCGAAAACCAGCTAACTCTTCAATGCTAATACTTCGCATCATATATACAGTCAGAAAAGAAGCGATTTGGCTTGGATTATAATTTCCGTTGGAGATATTCACCAAAACGGCTTTTGCTTCTTCTTTCGAAAGCATTTCGTGATTGATGAGCCTATTTAAGATAATTTTCATTTTATAATTTCTTTTTATTTTCAGACATATATTTTAAATAATCAACAATTTCCTGAGATTGCTGTTTTGAAATTCCGAGTGTTGGCATTTTTACTTTACTTCTAAAAGAAGCCGGATTTACTATATAATTGACCAGTTCGTTTTCTTTCCAATATTCGGTGACGCTTTTCGGATAGTTTAATTCTGGTCCCATTGTTCCTCCAATTCCGTTTATCGAATGGCAGGTTAAACACTGATTTTTGAATAAAGTATAACCTGTTTCCAATTTTCTGTTTTTCAGAGGATATAATTCTAATGTTGATTTATTCAGTGGTTCCAGGTATATTTTTACGAGATTATAAGGCCATTTATAGCGAGTATCTTTCTCAGAAACCGATGTGTAAACTATATAAAAAGGTTCCGCATTCATCTCATTTCCATTCTTAATTATTGCTTCCCAATTAGCTCCTTTTGGTGCCTCAACATCTTGAAATGCCAAGTAAGGATTTGCGTTTAAAAATAATTCCAAAGGCATTTCCGGTTTGTAACCATCTTTACATTCAAATACTATTTTAGTATTTTTTGGATCCATTTTGGTTAAATCAATTTCGTTTTGAATCAAAAGTGAGGCATTTACAGCCTTGTATTTCTTTTCTTTATGATAAACGGGATCATTGGCTATAGTTACAACAGTGTCTTTTCCTAGTTTGTTTTTTGCTTGTAAATCCAATAAATCCAATTTGATTTCCAGTTGGGAAATAGATATTGTTTCTACTTTTTGCTCGTTCTTTTGATTACAAGAAAGGAAGCTCAAAATAATGAGGCAAGAAAGAAGAATATGGATTTTGACTGTTTTCATTTTTTATTTAACCACAAAGTTCACTAAGAAGGCACAAAGTTCACTAAGATTTCAACCAATTTTCTAAAATCTTCTTTCCGTTTGGTGTCAAAACACTTTCGGGGTGGAATTGTACGCCACGAACATCAAATGTTTTATGACGCAAAGACATTACTTGTCCATTTTCGTCGAAAGACGTAGCTTCTAAAACATCAGGTAAACTTGCATCGACCACCCAAGAATGGTAACGTCCCACTTCGAATTCGTTTCCTAAACCTTCGAATAAAAGTTCATCATTAACAGATGTTTTTACCATTGAGGAAACACCGTGATACACTTTGTCCAAATTGGAAAGCGTTCCTCCAAAGACTTCTCCGATGGCTTGTTGTCCAAGACAAACACCAAGAATACTTTTGGTAGGAGCGTATTTTGCGATAACGGCTTTCAATAAACCCGCTTCGTCGGGAATTCCTGGTCCTGGAGAAAGTAATATTTTGTCGAAATGAGAGATTTCGTCAATATCAAATTCATCGTTTCGGTAAACGGTAACTTCGCAATTTAAATCTTCGAGATAATGCACCAAGTTGTAAGTGAAGCTATCGTAATTGTCTATGACTAGTATTTTCATTTTGTTGATTTTGTTTAAAGTTTCAGGTTTCAAGTTCCGTAACTGAACACTGAAACCTGAACACTGATTACTTTTTTTAAATTGTTTCTGCTAAATCCAACGCTTTATTCAACGCCAATAATTTGTTGTAAACCTCTTGCATTTCGCTTTCTTCGTTAGAATCGGCTACAATTCCTGCACCGGCTTGAGAATGCAATTGGTGGTTTTTACTCAGGAAAGTTCGAATCATAATAGCATGATTAAAGTTGCCTTCGAAATCCATAAAACCAATTGCTCCTCCGTAAAAGTTACGATTTGTTTTTTCGTAATCTTCGATTAATTGCATGGCTCTGTGTTTAGGTGCTCCGCTTAAAGTTCCTGCTGGAAATGTATCGGCAACGACTTGCATTGTGGTGGCTTTTTCGTGTAAATGTCCAGTCACTTTGGAAACCAAATGGATTACGTGAGAGAAAAACTGAACTTCTCTGTATTTTTCTACTTGCACACCGTGACCGTGACGACTCAAATCGTTTCGAGCTAAATCGACCAACATTACGTGTTCGCTATTTTCTTTTTTGTCTTCAGATAAATTTTTGGCTAAAACAGCATCTTTTTCGTCATCGCCAGTTCGTCTGAAGGTTCCTGCGATAGGGTGAATTTCGGCTTTGCGGTTTTTGACAATAATTTGAGCTTCGGGTGAAGAACCAAATATTTTGAAATCTCCATAATCAAAAAAGAATAAATAAGGAGAAGGATTGATGCTTCGCAAAGCTCTATACACATTGAATTCGTCTCCTTTGAAACCTTGGGTAAATCTTCTGGACAACACTAATTGGAACACATCTCCACGATAACAATGCTTTTTGGCTAAAGCCACATTGAGCTTGAATTCATCGTCGGTCAAGTTGGAAAAACCTTCTCCTTCTTTCGAAAATTTATAGGAAGCAATGTTTCTGGATTGTAGTAATTGCTCCATTTCCGAAATGTTGTTTTTTCCGTCTAAACTGTGACAGAAAATGTAGGCTTCATTTTTGAAATGGTTGATGGCAATTATATTTTGGTAAACAGCATAATACACATCGGGAATGGTATTGCTGTTTTCTTTTTTGGCGATGGTTACTTTTTCGAAATAACGAACGGCATCATACGAAATGTAACCAAACAATCCGTTATTGATGAATTTGAAATCACTTTTATCCGATTTGAATTGGTGTGAAAATTCTTGAATTATCTGCGGAATATCAGTGTTTGCATCAATAGCAATTGTTTCAAAACTTCCGTCAGGATAAGTTTTATAAATGCTTTCGTTTTCAATTTTTATGGAAGCAATCGGATTACAACAGATATAGGAAAAACTGTTGTCGTTACCGTGATAATCGCTACTTTCCAAAAGCAAACTATTTGGAAATTGGTCCCGGATTTTCAAGTAAACGCTCACGGGAGTAATCGTATCGGCAAGGATTTGCTTGTAATTTGTATTTAGTTTAAATGATTCCAATTTGTTGAATTTTATTTTTGAATGTTGTTTTGAAATAATTTTGATATAAAAAAAAGGCCTGTCGTGATGACAAGCCTTTTATATTTATAGTTTATACTATAGGAGCTTAGTTCACGACGATTGACGTAAATTGTTCCACCACCAAGTATTGTTTGTATTTGTTTTCATAATTTCTTGCACAAATATATAAATGAAATTTGATTATCCAAACAGAATGAGCAAAAAACACTATTTTTTATGATTTTGTTAAAAAAATAAATAAACCCCAACAATTTCTTGTCAGGGTTTGTAAAACTATTTTGTGGAAATTAGAATTTCAGATTCACTTTTAATTCAAATTCATCATAGATAGCTTTGTCTCCAATGCTTTCGAAGAATGATTTAGAATTGTATTTAATATCATATTTAGTACGATCAACATTAAAAGTTGTAGTAGCAGTATTTCCGTTTACTGTGATGTCAAAAGTAACTGGGTTTGTGATTCCTTTTATAGTCAAATCAGCTGTAACTGTGTAAACGTCTTTCCCTTTTGCACCAATAGTTTTGAAAACTAAAGTTGAAGTTGGGAATTTTGCAGTACTAAAGAAATCTTCTGATTTTAAGTGTCTGTTTAATTTACCTAACCATTCTCCAGTTAAATCAAGATCGGTTAGACTTGTCATATCCACAGTAAAATTTCCACCAACTAATTTTTCCCCTTTGAAAACTAAGGCAGCATCTTTAATATTTACGGTTCCGTTATGTTGTCCTGTTACTTTTTTTGCCAACCAGTTGATGGAGCTTTTTGCTGCGTCAACTTTTTTTGTTTGAGCTGATACTGATACTATAGATAAAACTAATGCTAATGCAATTGCTTTTAAATTTTTCATTGTTTTTAAATTTGTTTGTTGATTAATAATTAAAGGGTAATAAATAATTCTTCGTTTGATTTTCTAACTTTTTTGTGGTGTTGTGTTGCATCTTCTTCGCTTCGGAATCCAATAGGTGCAATTAATGAAGCATTTAAGCCTAATTCGTTGAATCCTAATATTTCGTTTACTTGGGCAGGAACGAAACCTTCCATTGGAGTCACATCAATTTTTAATTCAGCGGCTGCATTTAATAAATTGCCAAGAGCTAAATAGGTTTGTTTTGAAGTCCAAATTGATTTCTCGTCATCCGATTTTGCTCCAATTCCACCTTTCATAAAATCTCCATATCCAGTTAATGCAGTTTCAGGAATATTTCTAGTTTCGGCCACATTTTTCAAATAGCTATCGATATCTGTATCAGTTACAGTTGTTTTATTTGCAAAAACAATAAGATGTGAAGCATCCACAATTTGAGATTGTCCCCAGGCTGCAGGTTGAATTTTTGCTCTCAATTCAGGATTTTCAATAATAAAAACTTTGTAAAGCTGCAATCCATAAGATGAAGAACTTAATCGAATGGCTTCTTTTAAAGTATTCAAATCTTCGGTTGATATTTTTTTTGTGGAGTCAAATTTCTTTGTAGCATATCTCCAGTTTTGGTTGTCTAAAAAAGTACTCATAATTTGTTGTTTGTGTTTATTGATTTCTAAATTTTTCTAATAATTGATTTAATAATTCTAATTCTTCTGTATTTAAATTTTTTGAGAAGAAATTTTCGTGTTCTAATACTTTTGGATCTAATTCGGTTAAAATATCGAGTCCTTTTTGAGTGATTAACACTTCTATTTTTCTTCTATTTTTTGGACAAACGTTTCGAGTGACAAGATTTTTCAATAATAATTTATCTACTAATCTGGTTGTATTACTTGTTTTGGCAAGCATTCGTTCCTGTATAACACACATATTTGCAGGATTCCCTTTTTGACCTCTTAGGATTCTCAAAACATTGTATTGTTCTCCAGATAAATCATAAGGTTTTAAAATTTCATTTAATTTATCTGCAATTACGTTTTGTGTATACAAGACATTGAGAATAATTTTTTTAGAATTATTCAATGCAACTGTGCTTTTTATTTCTTCTTCAATTTTCATATTTGTATATATGTAATTTGTAGATACAAATGTAATACAATTTTATTTGTATATACAAATGTTTTAACATTTATTTATTAAAAACAGTTTTAGAGTTGTGTAAACTGCTAATTTTAGAAAATTACCAGATGAGTATAAGTACTGTAAAAGCGAATATTATGTAAAATTTAAATATAAAGACTGATTTTTTCTACTATTTTTATGAAATATTTTATGAATTTGTAAATTCTCTTGTTTTATGTTTATACGAAAACGTTTTCTTCAAAATATTATCTAATTCACATTTTTACCAATTATTGTTATGTAAAAACTTCGTATTTTTACAAAAAACAATACGATGAATTTAACACAAGAAGAATGGGTTTCTCAATTTGAAGCTGATGAAAACGCAGTAATATTAGACGTAAGAACAGAATCAGAATGTGATGAGGGTATTATTCCCAATTCTATAAACATAGATATTTATGAAGGGCAAGTCTTTATTGATAAAATAGAAGCATTGGACAAATCAAAAAATTATTATGTGTATTGTCACTCAGGAGCCAGAAGCGCTAAAGCCTGCGAACTAATGGAAAATCTCGGGGTTCAAAACGCCTATAATTTGCTAGGTGGAATATTAAATTGGGACGGAGAAATAGTTTCTCCGTAAAATTCAAAAAGCAACACTTTTTAATGCACTTAATTAGAAATATAATACATTTATAATGGATAAAATACCACAAGAATATCAAATTAGCTCCTTACTTATTCAAGATACTTATTTAGTTAATGGTGAATTAAAAAAATGGATAGGAACTACAACTCCGGTTTATTCTACAATCTCTTCTACTGAAAATTACGAACCTACTTTGTTAGGAACTATTCCTTTTATGGGAGAAAAAGAAGCTATGGAAACTGTAGATGCTGCAGATGCTGCATTCAATAATGGGCAAGGTTTGTGGCCAACAATGAAAGTAGTTGATCGTATCAAGTGTATGGAGAATTTTGTTTCCCAAATGAAAGCAACACGAAGTGAAGTGGTTAAACTTTTGATGTGGGAAATTGGAAAATCATTGGGTGATTCTGAAAAAGAATTTGATAGAACTGTAGAATATATTTATGATACAATAGAAAGTTACAAAGAATTAAACAGTCGTAGCGCTCGTTTTAGTAAGGTACAAGGAATAAATGCTATGGTTCGAAGAGGACCGTTAGGAGTTGTTTTGTGTCTTGGACCTTATAATTATCCTTTGAATGAAACTTTTACTTTGTTGATTCCAGCATTGATAATGGGAAATCCTGTTATTTTCAAACCAGCTAAACACGGTGTTTTGTTAATTTCTCCTTTATTGGAAGCCTTTAGAAGCAGTTTTCCAAAAGGTGTAATAAATATATTATATGGTCGAGGCCGTGAAGTTGCTTCTCCAATTATGAAATCAGGAAGGGTTTCTATTTTGGCTTTAATTGGAAACAGTAAATCGGCAATTGCATTGCAGGATTTACATCCCAATAAAAACAGATTGCGTTTGGTTTTGGGATTGGAAGCCAAAAACCCGGCTATAATTTTATCGGATGCAAATTTAGATTTGGCTATACAGGAATGTGTTGCAGGTTCATTATCTTTTAATGGACAGCGATGTACAGCATTGAAGATTTTATATGTTCATGAATCCATAGTAGATGAATTTAATAAACGTTTTGCAGCAAAAGTAGATGCATTAACTTATGGAAATCCGTGGGATAAATCAGTATTTCTCACTCCATTGCCAGAAAAAGAAAAACCTGACTATATTCAGGAATTGATAGATGATGCTACAAGTAAAGGCGCAAAAGTGATGAACGCAAAAGGTGGAGAACGTTCTGATAATTTTATATTTCCGGCTGTCTTGTATCCAATAAATAAAGAAATGCGTGTGTATCACGAAGAGCAATTTGGTCCAGTTGTACCTATTATTTCTTTCAAAAATATTCAAGAACCATTGAATGATATGGCTGAATCTCATTATGGTCAGCAAGTAAGTTTGTTTGGTCAAGACATAAAAACTATTGCGCCACTTATTGATACTTTGGTCAATTTAGTGTGTAGAGTAAATCTAAACAGTTCTTGTCAGAGAGGACCTGATGTTTTTCCGTTTACTGGAAGAAAAGATTCAGCGGTGGGAACTTTAAGTATTCACGATGCGTTGCGATCTTTCTCTATCAGAACTTTTGTGGCTTCAAAAGACAATGAATATAATAACAAAATTTTGCAGGAATTATTGAATAGTAAAGAATCAAATTTCATTAATACAGATTATATTTTGTAGTAGAAATTTCTTAAAAATTTGGGATGATTTCCAAATTGAAAAAGGGAATATTAATGCTTGTGCAGTTTATTGTGGTTTTAGTAAGAAAAACAACTTGCCTTAAACCAA
>JAEMQE010000263.1 GCA_022758945.1 Lentimicrobium sp.
TGTCCAAAATTTTATCTTTTGGACAGTTTATGTTTATCATTTAATAAAATTAATCATTAATGTCCGATAAAAAATAAAAAAGACTATTTTTATTTTTTATCTAATTGTTATTCAGTTATTTAATTTTTAAAATCTTTCATTTCTTAAAACTAGGTGTTAAAAGAATGATAGTTGTTCTATTTCAGCCTTATCAATAATCCAGTCTTTTTCTGGGTTTTCTAAAAATTTCATCAATTGGATATAATTGAAAAGATGGATTTTGCAAAAACTAACCAAGTTTGAAAATGCCCAACTTCTTTTTAACCTCTTTTTTATGACAGCTATAAGCAAATTGACAATCAAAACACAATAGATCTGAATTTTAATGGCGTTTTCATTATCTCCTAAAAAATATCTTAGGGGATAATTTTGCTTTAGCTGTTTGAAAAGCAATTCGATTTGCCATCTTATTTTGTACAAAGCGGCTATTAAATCAGCCCTTAACTCAAATAAATTGGTGATAAATTCAAACTCTCTTTTGTTTTCTCGGTCATAAAATTTTACTTTCCTAACTTTTAACTTTGAGATTACTTTCCCTTCCTTAACTTCTATTTCAATAATTTCATCCGACAAAACACCGCTGTGAATTTCATCAGAAACTTCTTTTACTGTTACAATATCATAATTTGCATTGTCTTTTATTCGAGTTACAAATCCTGTTTTTTTGTCTGTAAAATGCTTGAAAGCCTTGTAATCATTGTAACCTTTGTCAAAAACATAAATGGTGTTGTCATCACATTTTAGCTTTTCTAAAAAATTATGATCGTGCGTCGTGGCTGGGCTAAACCAAACTAAACTTGGCACTTTTTCATCTGCATTAATTACCGTATGAACTTTAATTCCGCCTTTTCTTTTACCATCTTTTGACTTTCGTCCAACACAACTCAAAATATCTTTAAACAAGCTAATTGTGGTGCTATCGACAATTTTAACCTGCTTTTTTAAAACATCCTCAATTCGGCTGTCCGACAAAACCGAACCATATTCGAACAATAACTTATTATAAATATCTTCAAAAAAATCAATCTTTCGATTCTTATTTGCATCCGATAAAGTGCTTCGTTTTGGAATATGACTCAACTGAAAACCTTCTGTTTTTCCAGACAATCCAAGCATTGCTCCAGATACTTCTCGAAGTGAGTTACACTTTGCAAACGAGCAAAAAAGCATACTTATCAAATGGTCTTTACTCTTAAAACGCTTTACATATCTATCGGAATCAGTCTTTTTGACTGAGTCTTTTATTTTTTTATCATCAATTAAAGAAATCAGCTGTCCGAAAACAGATTTACTAGAAAAATAATTACTTTTACTCATCGTTTTTTGTCTTTTGCAAAACCAAATTACGATTTTAATTGAGAAGCCATTTTTATGGCTTCTTTTTTATTTACTTTTATCGGACAACAATGATTAATAATCTGAGATAAACATTTTTTTGAACCTGAAAGGAAGATCGTTTAAAGGTTGACTATTTCTGCTTCTAATAAATTTTCAGATTTTTACCTCCAAATAGACTGATGGATAATGTCATCAAGAGAATTGTTTTTTATAAAATAAATGATTCTTATAAAGTGATAGGTTGCCAAAAAAATTGCCAAACCATAGGCTAGTTTTTTATTGAAAAGCCATTTGTTGAAATATTCTTTTTTGGTAATTAATTCTGTTGTGAGAACTACAATTGTGACTAAGCAAAAAACAATCACCAAAGGCCCAAGAATATGATAATACAGGCTTTTTTGCAAATCACCTTCATAGAAATAAACTAACGATTTTGTGATTCCGCAACCCGGACAAGGAAAACCTGTAAGCATCTTCAAAGGACATAAGGACTGATCCGTTTCGAGATGATTATTCTGATTGAAAAACAGCAACAAAAACGGAATCATCAGCGTAATTAATGCGCCGATAATTCCGTAAATTTTACGTTTTGACTTTGTATTAATGGTATAATTTATTGATGTCATTTTGAACAATCATAGCAGCAGCCATTGGAAAGAAAAACCCTAAAACCATCAACAATGTTGAATCGTCTTTTTGTGGATAACCAATACGTTTATACACTTCTGGCAAACCTTCTCTGCCAGCCAAATAAAAGAAATAAACATTTATAGGAAAACAACATCCTGCAAAAATAGCAATCGGTGACGAAATAACTTCACGTTCTGTGACTGCATTCAAAACTTCGGCCACTTTATAATTCCAATAAATATGATACAATCCGCAAGTGACAATCCCTAAGATTAATACTAAAATTGGATCAACTTTAAATACGGGAATTGGCGAAATTGGTTTGTTCCATGCTTCTGGTTTTGAATTTTCCATAGATTGATTGTTAATTGGTTTGGGTAAAAATAATAAAAAAATGCTGAACCCTTTAACATTTAATATTCAAAATCCTCTTATTACCTCAAATGGTATTTCGCTTTGATTTTATCGACAATAACCTGCGCTAACCGTTCGTGACTTTCATACGTCCAGCCGGCGATGTGAGGAGAAAGAATTACATTTTTTGCATTCAATAAATACTGAAAAGCTTCGGGTGTGTCTTTATCTTGAAACAGCGTTTCAAAAGACAGCTTTTCGTATTCTAAAACATCCAAACCAGCTCCAAGAATTTTTCCTGTTTTCATTGCTTCAACTAAATCAGCAGTGACTATATTCTTTCCTCTTGAAGTGTTTATAATCCAAAACGGTTTCGAAAATGCATTGATAAAATTTTCATCAACCATTTTATCCGTTTCAGGTGTCCAAGGAATATGCAAGCTTAAAACATCGGTTTTTTGTTGCAATTCTTCAAGCGAAACTTGTTTGGCATTTTCATCGCCCACATTTTCCTGAATGTCGTAACACAAAACTTCCACCTCAAAACCGCGAAGTTTTTTGGCAAAAGATTTTCCCATATTTCCGTAACCAATAATCCCGACTGTTTTTCCATCGAGTTCGTGACCACGATTTTTTTCTCGGTTCCAATGACCCGATTTTATTTCGTTATCAGCTTTATTCAAATTATTGAAAAGCGACAAAATCATTCCCAAAGTATGCTCGGCAACCGCGTTTCTGTTGCCTTCGGGCGCAGCAATAAGTTGAATATTTTTGGATAAAGCATAATCACAATCAATACTTTCTAATCCAGCACCAACGCGTGCAATGAATTGCAAATTCGTGGCTTTGTCCAGAAATGTTTTATCAATTTTGAATCGACTGCGGATTACAATTCCTTGATAATCGTGGATTTTTTCTTCAATTTCAGCTTTGGAAGAAGTAAAATCTTCGTGATTTATAAATCCTGCTTGCTGCAATTGTTCCCAAAGCAATGGATGATTGCTATCGATATGAAGGATTTTGATGTCCATAAAAAGTGTTTCTAAATTTGATTTACCAAAATAACAAAAAAATTGCGGTTTATCGTTTTGTTAAAAGGATTTAGTAAAACAATTGTTTAAGTTTGTATAAAATTTGGACACAGATAAACGCTGATTCGCTTCGCGAAAACACAGATTAAAACGGATTTTAAAAATTTGCACCTTTGCATTTAATCTAAAAAAATCAGTTTTTTTTAGTGTCTTTGCTTCAGCAAATCCGTTTCATCAGTGTCCCTTTTTACAGATATGGATTAAATGAAAAGAATTTAATATGAAATTAACAAAAACCTTTAAATCCTTCTTTAAAAGTGAAAAAGCGGGCGGAATTCTGCTGCTTTGTGTAACCATTTTGTCGCTTTACCTTGCCAATTCTCCCATTCAAACTCAATATATTCAGTTTTGGTCCACCGAAGTTGGGCATCATTCCATCACGCATTGGATTAACGATGGCTTGATGACAATTTTCTTTCTTTTGATAGGATTGGAATTAGAACGCGAAATTTATCACGGAGAATTGTCTAGTATCAAAAATGCGGCTTTGCCAATTTTTGGAGCTTTGGGCGGAATGCTTGTTCCTGCAGGATTATTTTTATTGTTAAATTTTGGAACCGCCACACAAAACGGCGCGGGAATCCCAATGGCAACTGACATCGCATTTGCAATTGGAATTTTGTCTCTTTTAGGAAGTCGTGTTCCCGCTTCCTTAAAAATATTTCTAACTGCATTAGCCGTAATTGACGATTTGGGAGCTATTATCGTGATTGCGGTTTTCTACACAACAAGCATTTCTTTTGTAAATTTAGCCATAGCTTTGGGGATTTTTGGACTATTGCTCATTCTAAACCGAATGAAAATTCACAACCTAATTCCTTATTTAATTAGTGGAGTCGTGATGTGGTATTTTATGCTAAATTCTGGTGTTCACGCCACTATTACTGGCGTTTTATTGGCTTTTGTTATACCTTTTGGAGATGGAAGCAAGAAATCGCCTTCCTATATTTTGCAGCATTTTCTACACAAACCTGTAGCTTTTATAATTCTGCCGTTGTTTGCTGTTGCCAATACTTGCATTGCCATTGATTCCAATTGGAGCGAAGGATTGTCTCATTCTAATTCGATAGGAATTCTCCTTGGACTTGTCGTTGGAAAACCGTTGGGAATTTTTCTTTTTTCCTTTATTGGAGTAAGTTTAGGACTTTGTGCGCTACCCAAAGATTTAAAATGGACAAGTATTATTGGAGCTGGAATGTTAGGAGGAATTGGGTTTACAATGTCTATTTTTATTACGTTACTTGCTTTTAAAAACGATGGAGAAGAAGTGATTACGTATTCTAAAATTGCTATTTTAATTGCCTCTTTTATTGCAGGAACTTTAGGATTCCTTTGGTTGAAATTCATATTAAAAAATCCTGTTAAGAAGACATTAACCATTTCGGAATGATAATTAGATTCGGAATAAAGACAAAAAGGGAATTTAGTTTAAAAGCTAAATTCCCTTTTTTGATTTTTATGAAAATTTTTATCCCTTGATTTGTTTCAAAGAAGTCTTGATTCCTCTAATCAATGACGAACTGAATCCGTGCATTTCCATTTCGTTCAATCCCGCAATCGTACAACCTTGTGGCGTTGTAACTCTGTCAATTAATTGTTCCGGATGTCCTTTTTCTTCCAATAGCATTTCGGCAGCACCTTTTACGGTTTGTGCAGAAATGGCCAAAGCCGTTTGCCAATCAAAACCAATTTCGATTCCAGCTTGCATTGAAGCACGAATATAACGCAATGCAAAAGCAGTTCCGCTTGCCGCCAAAACCGTTGCCGCATCCATCAATTTTTCATCAATAATAGGCGCCGTTCCTAAATCCTGGAAAAGAGCCACCACATTTTGTGCATTCTCTTTATCTTTTTCATTGAAAGCGATACACGTTGCTGATGCACCAAATTGAGCCGCAATATTAGGCATAATTCTAATGGCGTGATGCGTGTCGCCAATCTTGTTTTGAAGCGCTTCAATAGACAATCCACTTACGGCAGAAGCAATTACTTTGTTCGAAATTACAGGAATAATTTCGGTCAAAACAGTACTAACTTGATACGGTTTGATGGTAAGAATAATCACATCCGCTTCTTGAATGTTGTGTTTGTTGTCTTTTGAAACGGTAACGCCTAATTCTTCTAAATAGAGAATACTTGTCGTGTTTCTTCTGGTTACAGTAATTTGATTGTTTTTCGAAAATCGAGTTAATCCTAATGCTATGGAAACACCAAGATTTCCTCCTCCAATAATATGTACTTTCATTCTAGTTATAGTTGTTGGTTGTTATTTAATAGTTATTTCTTGGTTTTATAATAATTTGCCTTTTAATAACAAAGAGGCTATTGTAAAATAAATAACCAAACCCGTTACATCGACTAAAGTTGCTACAAATGGCGCTGATGATGTTGCAGGATCCAGTCTCAGTTTTTTTAATAAAAATGGAATCATCGAACCTGAAAGTGTTCCCCATAAAACGATAAAAACTAAGGAAATTGAAACTGTCATTGCAACAGCAAACCAATGAATTCCATATTGATATAATCCTGTTTGTTGCCAAATCATTATTCTAATAAATCCCACAATCCCTAATATGGAACCCAATAAAAATCCTGATGCAATTTCTTTTTTCATTACAAACCACCAGTCTTTTAGGTCTAATTCTTTCAATGCCATAGCACGAATAATCAAAGTTGCGGCTTGTGAACCGGAATTTCCTCCACTCGAAATGATGAGTGGAACAAAAAGGGCCAAAACCACCGCCTTTTCTATTTCTCCCTCAAAAAATCCCATTGCCGAAGCGGTAAACATTTCGCCAACGAATAAAACGACCAACCAAGTGGCGCGTTTTTTAACCATTTCGAAAAGTCGAGTTTGCACATAAGGTAATTCGAGTGCTTCCAAACCCCCAAACTTTTGAATATCTTCAGTATCTCTTTTTTCTATTTCGTCTTTTATGACATCGATAACGTCATCAATGGTGATTCGACCCACTAAACGCCCCAATTCATCCACAACTGGAATAGCTTCAAGGTCATACTTGTCCATAATTCGAGCCACCTCAACATCTGCCATTTCAACATCTACATAATTGAGTTTTCGGATATAAAACTCACTAATTGGTGTTTTGGTAGTTGGCGCAGTCAACAAATCCTTTAGCGACAATCGCCCTTTTAGTTTGTTATCATCATCCACCACATAAATAGAATGCACTCTGGAGATATTTTCGGCTTGAATTCGCATTTCTCTAACGCAAGTCATTACATTCCAATTTTCATTGACTTTGACCAATTCCTTGTGCATAATTCCACCTGCGGTATCCTCATCATAACGCAGCAAATCGACAATACCTTTGGCGTGTTCAATATCTTGAAGCTCAGATATTACCTCAGCTTTTCTATCCTTAGAAAGTTCTCCAATAATGTCGGCGGCATCATTAGTTTCTAATTCATCGAGTTCTTCGGCAATTTCTTTTGAAGAAAGTCGGCTTAATATTTTCTCTCGTAAATCATCCTCTAGTTCAAGGAGAATTTCAGCTGTTTTTTCACTGTCTAAAACTTGAAAAATATAAGTAGCTTCTTCAATACTGACCTCATCAAGAATTTCGGCAAAATCAGCGTGGTGCATATCATTCAATAAAATTTCCAGTTGCTGGTTATTTTTTTCTTGAATAAGTAGCGCTATTTGTTGGATTAAATCCTTGCTGATTTTAAACTCCATCGGCTTCTATTTTTTGGGTAAGTTCTATAAATTGCTCCACACTAAGTTGTTCTGGTCGAAGGTTAAAAACTTCGTCTTCTCTCAAAGCATCGGACAAATTTAGTGTTTTTAAACTATTTCTCAATGTTTTTCTACGTTGCTGGAAAGCGGTTTTCACGACAGTAAAAAACAACTTTTCGCCGCAAGGCAAGCTATAATCTTCTTTTCTTCGCAAACGTAAAACACCCGATTTCACCTTTGGTGGCGGAATAAAAACGTGTTCATCGACCGTGAATAAATATTCGGCATCAAAAAAAGCTTGAACTAAAACCGATAGAATTCCGTATGCTTTCGTTCCTTTTTTCTCGCAAATGCGTTCGGCAACTTCTTTCTGAAACATTCCTGCAAATTCGGGAATTTGGTTGCGATATTCCAATGCTTTAAATACGATTTGAGTCGAAATATTATAAGGAAAATTTCCAATTATGGCAAACTGTTTTCCCTCAAAAACCTCATTGATGTTGTATTTCAAGAAATCTTTGGAGATGATTTTTCCGTGTAATTTTGGATAATTCTCGTCCAAATAGGTCACCGATTCCGTATCGATTTCAATAACGTAAGTATTGATTGGTTTTTCCAATAAATACTTGGTCAAAACGCCCATTCCTGGCCCAATTTCTAATACATCATCATAACCTTCAAGATTCAAAGTGTCGGCAATTGCTTTGGCGATGCTTTCATCTTTTAAGAAATGCTGTCCGAGGTGTTTTTTGGCTTTTACTTTTTCCATTTCTTTGTTTAGTGTTCCGAAATCAATTCCAGTTCTGTTCTAAAAGACAGCATTTTATCTCCAAATAATTTCACTCCTTCTTCACGCAATTTTGGCGCATCTTCCAGATAATATTTTTCCAAAGTTTCCTTGCTGTCCGTGATATATTGAACCGAATAGGTTGTTCCTCCCATTTCTTCTTCAATTAAAACTCTAGCCATTTTTGCAGAAACGAATTTTCCTGTGGCCAGCATTTCGGGAATGTGTTTGTGTTGCATCCAAATCATCCATTTTTCGTGAACGCTTTCGTGTATGTTTGTGGTAACGTTGTAAATTATCATTTTTACTGTTGATTTGGTTATTTGTTTAATCGGTTAATCGTTAATTCAGTTAAACAAATAAACAGTTAACCGATTAACCTTTTTACAGTTCTTTATCTCCCCGCAATTGTCGGTATTTTTTTCGAGCATCCACAAAGTAAATACTGTCTTGATGATTAAAAATTATTTTCTCATAAAGCGGTTTTGCTTTATCAGGTTGTTGTAACTTATTGTTATAAATATCTGCCGAAAAATATAAAGCTTCGTCAATATAAATTCCGTCGCTGTGTTGTGCTATTATATTTTGATATTGGCTTAAAGCCAAATTGTATTCGCCTTGTTTTTCGTAAATTTTCCCCAAACGCAATAGCGTCACGGCTTCAATTTCCTGTCCTTTGAAACTTTTCAAAATCGCCTGAAACTGTGCAATCGCTTCCTGATTTCTTTTTTGATACAAGAAATAATCGCCTTTGGCAAATTGTTTCAAAGCCGTTTGTGTCGAATCGGCAAAGGTGTTATCGCTGATTAAAAGGAAATATTCCAACGCATCATTGGCAATCAATTGCGTGCTCGCCGATTTCAATTCTTTGAATTGTTTCAAAGCCCAAACAAAATCTCCTTGAAAATAACTGGTTTTGGCTGCCTTTAAACTTGCTTCGTGCGCCACGGCATCATTCTTTAAATTCTCTTCAATTTGGGAATAATAAATTAATGCCTGATTGAATTTTTCTTCATAAAGCAAAATATCGGCCAATTCCATTTTGACTTGAGCCTCTTCATACGCATTCAATTGCAACTCTAGCGCTTTCTTGATTATGGCTTTTCCTTCCTCAGGTTTTTTCAAATTAAAAGCCACAAAATGCGCCTGAATCAGCTGCAAAGATAGCGTAAACGGACTTATTTCATATTCCTTCAACAAACGGACTAATTCCGTATTGATGGCTGCATAATCTTTTTCCTGTGCCTTTCCAATTTTCATTTCAAGTAAATACGAATTGGCTTGTATGAGCAACTCCAAATCTTTGGTGTTTTCCAAAACAAAACCCAAGATTTCTTTGGCTGCTTCCTGATCGTCTTCCTCGATGGCGAGTTGCCCCAAATTTACGATGCTGGAAAGCGATTCGGGATTGCGTTTGTAAACTGATTTTTCCTGAATAAAGGCTTTACCAAATTCTTTTTGTTGAACATAATACCAACTCAAATATTCGTTCCAAAAAACATCCTGATTCTTTTGAGCTCTTATAATTAATGTTTTTCGCAAAGTTTCATTGAAGTTTTCATCGCCTTCTTCGACCATAAAACGAGCCAGTTGGTTTTGGATTTGAATCGAGCTTTGAGGATTGGCAAAGGCTTCATCTAAAAAGGTCGAAATCATCATTTCGGTGTTGCCTAATTGCCCGTAAAGCTGTGCTATTTGATATTTGAAATTGAAATTTGGCTCAATAGCTGTTGCTGTTTGATAGGATTTTAAAGCGTATTCCAACAACACTTTTCTCTCGAAAGAGTTGGCAATTCCATATACTTCATTTGGATTTTTCTTGATTCGTTCGATGGCTTCGTCGTAATACATTTTGGCGGAAGCCTCGTTCTTTTGCAACTGGTAATTATAACCCAATTCGACTAAAAGATTGCCTTGTTTGTAGGTGTTCAATCGGGACTGAATGACTTTTTCGGCAACATCAAATTGCTGTAATTGCTGGTAACAGTCTATTGTTCGCTGAAAATATTGGGAGTTCGACGGCTGACTTTTTAATAATTCTTCGAAACTGATTTTGGCTTTCTCGAAATCGCCTTTGTCGAAATAATACTGCGCTAATTGCTCGTTTTGTGAAAAACAAACCAACGAAAAAAACAGGGCGATATGTAGAAAGAGTTTTTTCATTGATTCAGAATCATTATTTAACCATATAAGGCATTTAAGGTCATTTAAGTAAAATTAGATATTACCAAAGATGGAATTCATTAAGGAAATGTATAATTCCAAGAAGAATAAAAGCTACACCACCGGCATATCCACTAAATTTTATACTAACCAATTTACTTTCTGGCATTTTATATGCATATCGAAACATTAAAACACCAACTGCTATTAACATAAGACCTTGAATAATAATTTTCCAAACTGTCACTGAATTCATAGTCGATATTTTTTTAACTCCAATTAAGATTACGCTTTTTGTCATTTCGACGATAGGAGAAATCTCATTTGTTGCTCATCGTTATGTGATTTCTCCTTCGTCGAAATGACAAATTGTTTGAGAATGATTTTTATTACAAAAACTTAAATGACCTTAAATGCCTTATATGGTAAATTTTTTAATCAATAATATCAAACCCACAATAGCTTCGCAAAACCTCTGGAATTACAATACCTTCCGCGGTTTGGTAATTTTCTAAAATTCCTGCCAAAACTCTTGGCAAAGCCAATGAACTTCCGTTTAGGGTGTGTGCCAATTGGTTTTTTCCGTCTTTGTCTTTGAAACGCAATTTCAAACGATTCGCTTGAAAAGTCTCGAAATTAGAAACCGAACTGATTTCTAACCAACGTTCTTGAGCTGTAGAATACACTTCGAAATCATACGTCAAAGCTGATGTGAAACCCATATCACCACCACAAAGACGCAATATTCTATAAGGTAATTTCAATTCTTGCAAAATACTTTTTACGTGAGCGACCATTCCGTCTAAGGCTTCGTAGGATTTATCAGGATGTTCCACTCGCACGATTTCGACTTTGTCAAATTGGTGCAAACGGTTCAAACCACGAACGTGAGCGCCATAAGAACCGGCTTCACGACGGAAACAAGGCGTGTAAGCGGTTGCCAAAACTGGCAATTCGTTTTCATTCAAAATCACGTCACGAAACAAATTGGTTACGGGAACTTCTGCTGTTGGAATCAAATATAAATTATCGGTGGCATCGTGGTACATTTGCCCTTCTTTGTCCGGCAATTGTCCCGTTCCATAAGCCGAAGCTTCGTTGACCATATGCGGAACTTGGTATTCTTTGTAACCGGCAGCCGTATTTTTGTCCAAGAAATAAGAAATCAAAGCACGTTGTAATCTCGCTCCTTTTCCTTTGTAAACCGGAAATCCTGCGCCAGTAATTTTATTTCCCAATTCGAAATCGATAATGTCGTATTTTTTTACCAATTCCCAATGGGGTTGCGCACCTTCGTGCAAAACAGGAATATCGCCTTCCTGAAAAACGTTCAAATTGTCCTCTGGCGTTTTTCCTTCGGGAACAATATCGGCGGGAAGATTGGGTAAAGTATATAATTTTTCAGAAAGTTCTGCGGCAAGAACGTCAGCAGTTTCGGCTAATGCTTTACTTTTTTCTTTCAATAAAACTGTTTTTTCTTTGAGAATGGCGGCTTTTGATTTTTCGCCACCTTTCATTAATTCGCCAATGTCTTTGGATAATTTATTAGATTCTGATAAAATTCCGTCCAATTCCACTTGTGTGGCGCGACGTTTTTCATCCAGTTGTACCACTTCTTGAACAACACTTGTGGCATCCATATTTCTTTTTGCCAAAGCGGTGATTACTTTTTCTTGATTTTCTCTAATAAATGCAATTTGTAACATATCCTTATTTTTTAAACGCTAACTTTTATAATAACGGTAGCAAATTTAAGGAAATGTTTGATACTATTGGGACAAAGTTTAGTTTGCAAACGGTTTTTTGATAAATAAATTTTTAAATTATTTATAGTTCCCTATACTTAATACTAATGCCAGTCCTGTATAGTTGTATTTGCCTAAGTTTCCAAACAATTTTAAACCAAAAGCGAGAGAAGCATCCTCTTCTTTACTAAAAAGTTTTAAGTTAACTTCATAGGGAAAACCTAGTGTGGTTTTAGAATATAATTCGGTAGCATTAGAACCAAAAACACTGAATGTGTTTACATCAATATATTCTGAATAATAAAGCACAGACAACCCAGCACTTGCGCTCAATGAACTGCCACTAAACGGATGGTACATACCTATCATAATGGGTATATTTTCTATACGATAGTGTTTATAATAATTTAAAGATATTGGTCCTGAGTTATCGACATACTCTATGCCACTTTGTTCATTATCAGAAACATAACCTATAGTGAATAATACATTTGATTGCTGTAAACTAATACTTCCACCTGCTGCAAAACCATCGACATAGCCAAAAGCGCCTCCTGCATAAAGGTCTATATACCATATAGGAAGTTTAGCTGAATTTTGAGAGGTGCTAACACTTGGGGATATTTCTTGTGAAAAAACTTTAGCAATTGAGAAAATCGATAACCATAAACAAAAGTGGAAATGTTTCATAATGATTTTGATTTAGTTAGTAAGGTACTGATTGTTAAAGATATGAAAAAAATTAATGCAAATGATATTGTCTATTTTTATGATAAATAAATTCTCTTTTAAT
>JAEMQE010000188.1 GCA_022758945.1 Lentimicrobium sp.
GGATTCCGTTTAACTGGCAATTACTGTTGAGTATTTATTTGTTGATCATTGCAACGATTATTTGGTTCAAAAAGCCCAGTTTCAACAGACTGGCTTTGGCTTTGGTTAGTATTATTATTTTCCAAATCACGTATTTTGAAACCCATTGGAACATTCAAAACCAAAGGGAATTGGTGATTTTCAACTCGAAGAAAAATTCTTTGATTGCAGAACGGAAAGGAGAAAGCGTCACATTATATGCCAATGACAGCCTGATGAAAACTGCTTTGAAAAACAAAACGCTTTCAGCTTATTTGATGGGGAATTTTAGTCGTTTGACGGGTACAAAAAAACTAGGGAATTTGATTTATTATAAAGGGAATAAAATCCTGATTGTGGATAGTTTGGGCATTTATCCGACAGCTATTCGTCCTGATATTGTTGTATTTACACAATCGCCAAAGATCAATTTCGAGCGTTTTCTGCAAATCACAAAACCAAAAATGGTGGTGGCAGATGCTTCGAATTATAGAACCATTCAAAAACTGTGGAAAGCGACTTGCATTAAAGAGAAAATCCCTTTTCACGCTACTGGCGAAAAGGGATTTTATAGATTGGAGTAAAACTTTGTTTTTGGATTGATTTTTTGGGAGAAACAAAATTTATTTGTCATTTCGACACAGGAGAAATCACATTTGTCGCTCTCGTAATGTGATTTCTCCCTCTGGTCGAAATGACAAAATCAAAGAAACTTACTGATAACTTTAAGCAAATACAAACTATTTTGTTTTCAGAATTCCATCGGCGACAGCGAGCCAGGCAGTTGGACCGCCAGCCACATAACCGGTATTTCCGATGCCTGTAAAACTAGGTTTTCCGTCTTTTATCTTTGCCGTGGCAAAATATATGGTGGGAAATCCCTGGATTCCGAAAGCTTGTTGCATCCCATTATTTTGGGCTTTAATTGCGTCAGATTGTGGGGTTCTTCTTGGGTAATCCAATTCGACCAAAACCACATTTTTCTTTGCCCAAGCTGCAAATTCAGGTGTTTTCAAGACTTCATTTTGCAAACGAATACACCAACCGCACCAATCGCTTCCGGTGAAAAACAAGAGCATTGGTTTTTTGGTTTTATTGGAGACAGAAATGGCTTTATTCACGTCAGTTTCCCATTTTAGTTCCTGTGCCTGAACTGCAAAAGAGCCTAATACAAATGCTATTAGTATAATCGCTTTTTTACTCATAATTGTATTGATTTTTTTGTTTTCGTGACCCAAGCCTAAAAGGCGAACGGTTGAAATAATCTTCGATTTCATAATTCTTTTATTTTTTTACAAATTTATACAAAAATAATACCAAATAATGTCGGCTATCTTACACCGTGCATTAATTTTTTGACAACTGGCGCCATCACAATTGCAAAAACTGCAACAGTTATAGAAATCAGTGTCAGCATCCAAAAGAAATAACTTAGTCCGTGTTCGTCGGCTATTTTATCAATATTTTCGCCAAACATTCCTGCGCCTTTCATTCCAATTGCGACCGCAAGATACCAAACTCCAAACATAAATGCAATCATTCTGGCCGGAACCAGTTTACTTACATTGGACAATCCCACCGGAGAAATACACAATTCCGCCATCGTATGAAAAAGATACACCAAGATAAGCCATATCATACTTACGGAAGCCGTTTTGGCTCCAGGTGCAATTCCGTCTGCCCCAAAAGCGATGCAAGCCATTCCCAAACCAAGCAATGCCATTCCGATTCCGTATTTGAAATTGGCCGAAGGATTGTATTTGCTTTCCCACCATTTCGAAAATAATGGCGCGAGAGAAATAATAAATAAGGAATTCAATGTTGAAAACCAGGTTGCAGGAACTTCGGTTAAAGGAACGGTTACTTTTTCGATTTTTAAAAATGCTAAAGTTTCATCTGACAAGGATAAATACCCTGCTGTGTAATAATCTTTGGCCAACATCCATAAGGCGATTGTCCAAATAATCACGAAACTGCTGCTTAAAATAACTGCCGCCAAGGTATAGGTCTTAAAAGTTTGTTTGAACAACAAGGATAAAACCCAAGTGATTATGGCCAATGGCAAAATAGTAATCAAGGAGTTTACCACCAAAAAAGTTAGGCTCCAATTGCCTTCCAAAACCCGATTCGTATAATCAGAAGCAAAAATGGTTAAGCTGTTTGGTGACTGTTCAAATATTGCCCAAAAGAAAATCGTCAGAAAGGCAAAGAAAGTTACCGCCATTAATTTTTCTCTGGTGATTTTTGAATATTGGGTAAATCGGTAAATAAGCAACATAATAAACAAAATCAAAGCGGTGACAATGGCAATATTATTTCCGTTTTCGCCCAGAAAACCAAAGACATCAATTTTCCCTCCAGAAATTTTAGATGCCGGAGCATTCAAAATCCAAAGCAATCCCAAAGTTGCCATTATCCCAATTAATCCCAATTGGATTGGTGTAAATGGATTCCTTTTGTCGGAATCCGATACTTCTATTTTTGCTCTACTTGCTGCGTTTGGCTTTAAGCCAATGTCTCCAAAGATGTTTTGGGACAACCAAAATTGCAACATGCCAAAGAACATAAAAATTCCTGCCAAGCCAAAGCCGTAACTCCAGCCTACTTTTTCGCCCAGATAGCCACAAAGCAATATTCCGAAGAAAGCGCCGGCATTTACACCCATATAAAACAAGGTGTAAGCTCCGTCTTTTTTGTCAGGTCGATCTTTGTACATTTCGGAAATAATGGAAACCATATTAGGCTTGAAAAATCCGTTGCCAAAAACCAATAAAACCAGTCCTAAATAAATAGAAAACTCGGTTTCCACCGCCATCGAAGCATGTCCCAAAGTCATCAAACAAGCTCCAATAACCACAGCCCAACGATAACCAATTTTTTTATCGGCAAAATATCCACCCAGCATTGTGGACAAATAAACGAGCCCAACATAAGATCCAAAAAGGGAAGAAGCATTTTCGCGAGTCCAAGCCCAGCCTCCATCAATTGTTGCTGTTGTCAGGAATAAAATGAGCAAAGAACGCATTCCATAAAAGGAGAATCGTTCCCACATTTCAGTAAAAAACAAGATGAATAAACCGGCTGGATGTCCTAAAACTGGGTTTTTGAAAAATTGGTCGGTGGTGTTTTGAGTCATATTTTTTTATTGAATTATTGTCTGCTTTATTACCAAAAGAAATAGCACACAGATGACACGGATTATTACAGATTTATTGCAAATCACTTAATAAATTGGTGAAATTTGTGATTGAATTTACACTTAACTTTTAAAGATTGTTCTCTAATTTATTTCACTTCCTGCATTAATTTTTTCACCCAAGGCGAAATCAGTATTAAAAGCAATCCAGCAATTAAGGCGTAAATTGCCAATTGTTTGTAGCCATCGGCATAAACAATCAATTTTTCAACATTGGTTGCGTTTTCTGATGCTCCGGCGATATTGGCTCCCAATAATCCGGCGAAATATTGTCCGTAAGCGCTGGCCAGAAACCACATTCCCATCATTACAGCCTGTAATTTGGCTGGCGATAATTTCGTCATAATTGACATTCCTATTGGCGACAAGCACAATTCCCCAAAGGTGATCACAAACCAACCGAAAGTAAATAAGTCTAAGGAGGTAATTCCGTTGGCGTCAGCAAAGAATTTAGTGTAATAAAACACCCAGAAACCTCCTGCTAGAAACAGGAATCCCAATCCAAATTTGACCACCGTGTTGGGTTCGATTTTTCTTTTACTCATCCAAAGCCAAACTAATCCTACCAAAGCCGCAAATACAATAACAAATAGTGAATTGGCTGAATTGTTCACTCCATTCGGATCGAGCTTAATACCAAGAACCGTGTTTTCCAGATTACTTGCCGCAAAAAGGCTCAATGAACCACCGCTCTGTTCAAAAAAGGCCCAAAAAACAATAGAGAATAAGATGAAAACCAAGGCTGCAATTAGTTTTTTATTTTCTTTGAGGGAGAAATTTTTCATTTCATAAAGCAAATACAACAAGGAACAAGGGCCAATGATGTACATAAATATATCTGTATATTCCGAATTGGAAACTAACAATATCACAATAGGAATTACGAGTATTGAACCTATGTAAGTCAAATATTCGTAAGTTTTCTTTTTGGAACTTTCTAATTCCAACAAAGGAGAAAGTCCAATTTCACCCAAAGACTTTTGGGTTTGCACGAATGTCAATAAACTTATAATCATAACGATTGAAGCAAATCCGAAAGCCACATTCCATCTCAAATGAACAGGAACAATAGAAGAAAGCATATTCCCGTTCGCCACAGCAATACATAAATAACCGCCAATTAATGCGCCAAGATTTACTCCGGCATAAAACAATGAAAACCCTGCGTCTCTACGATTGTCATCGTCTTTATATAATTTTCCAACCATTGTAGAAATATTGGGCTTGAAAAAACCTGTTCCAATTATGGTAAAACCGATTCCCATAAAAAAGAATTGTTTGGGGTCAATTGCCAGGATAACGCTTCCCACAATCATTAAGGTTCCACCCCAAAAAAGTGATTTCCGGTAGCCCAGAATTTTATCGGCAAACAAACCACCCACGAATGTAAATGCATAAACAAAGGCTTGGGTCGCTCCATATTGCAAATTGGCCACCTGATCGTTCATCATCAATTGGTTGACCATAAAAATAACCAACATTCCGCGCATCCCGTAGAAACTGAAACGTTCCCACATTTCACTAAAAAACAAGTACCACAATTGTTTGGGATACTTGCCTTTAAAGTTTTGTATTTGTTCGATAGTTAAGTTTTGTTCCATAATTGCTGTTTTAATATAGAAATCATTTGTTTTAAGATAGAAACCTATAAGGTTTTAAAAACCTTATAGGTTGGTGCTTACGTTGTGATTGAAAACCTATGATGTTTTGATTGGAAACCTATAAGGTTTTTAAAACCTTATAGGTTTAATTTAGCTAAAAAATTATTCTTTTTTAAACCTTATAGGTTTGGTGTTGATAGGTATTCAATATTCTTTGTTGTGTGCATAACTATAAAATTTTCTAAATCCCCAAACCAGCTTATTGCTTCTTCTCTTTCTAAAAGCGTTGACTTTTCTGATAATATACTATTATACGATGAATATTTCCAGTCTTCGAGACGATTACAAATTTTATGATGAATCGGATTTTGATGAATATACAAAACCATATTCCTTAAATATTCTTCTTCTGAAATTAATGTTCTTCTTAAATAATCTATAAAAAGGGCTCCTTTTCGGTTGTGTTTTTTATTGAACGATTTTGTGTAGCAGTTAAAGAAATTACTAAACTGTTGCATTACAAATTTATCAAAATCCAATTCGTTTTCAGGTTTTACTTTTGAAGTCTCTTTTTTTAACTCAATATCCAAATAGTATTTATAAATTTCATCTTTATCTTTAATTTCAATCAAAAAATGAAAATGATTTGGCATTAACACATACGAATACGTTCTGGATATTGGGCTAATATACTCCTTATATTTTTTTAAGAAATAGATATAATTGTCATCATTTCTAAATAATTTTTCATTGCCAACAGCGTGATTAAAAATATGATAAAATTTACCTGATTCTAATGGTATGAAATATTTCATAGGCAACTATCCGGTTGGGTTTAGAAAAAAACCTATAAGGTTTTAGAAAAAAACCTATAAGGTTTTAAAAACCTTATAGGTTTGGTTTGGCAGTAAAATTTTAACGAATACCGTGCATCATTTTTTTCAAGAAAGGAGTCAATGCAAACAAAATAATGGAGGCAAGCCCAGTCAAAATCACGAACACCATAAAGAATTCAAATAAATTGTGAATTTCAAACCCTGCAAAAATTGGATTATGGTCGCTAATTTGATTGGTATCCAACAATTTTAATTGTTCGGCTGTAGGCACAATTTTTTTATCCAAAATTCCTTGTAAATCAATTCCCAATTCTTTGGCTTTGATAAATTTATCACCAGTTGCAGGCATAATGGAACCTAAAGTTCCTGCCAATGCATAACCGGAAGCATTGGACAAAAAGAAAACTCCGTATAATAAAGAGGAGAAACGTTTTGGAGATAACTTTCCTACCAAGGATAATCCGATTGGTGACAAGCACAACTCCGCACAAGTTTGAATTAAATACATCAGAATTAACCATTTGATGGCCAACAAACCGCTGTTTCCTAAATCTTTCACATTATTAGCGATAATAAAATAGGCTAAAGCTATTAAAGCCAGCCCCATAGCTTGTTTCATTGGCGAAATTGGTTCTCTATCCTTGCTTCGTAAATAATCCCAAAGCATACTAAACGGAATGGCAAAAGCCACAACAAATAATCCGTTAAAAATTTGAACCATTGACGGTGGCATATTCCACCCAAAGAAATGTCTATCGGTTTGGTTATCGGCGATAAATGTCAGTGAAGAACCGGCTTGTTCGAAAGCTGCCCAAAAGAAAATGATAAAGAAAGCAACGATATAAATTACAAATATTCTGTCTCGCTCTACTTTGGTCAATGAAGTATCCGAAACAATTAATCCTGCCAATGTCAAACCACTGGAATAAATCAAGGTGTAAATTAAATTCTGATCAAAAACAAAATGAATTACTGCTCCTAATGTTAAAAACATAATTCCTGCAATTATCAATGCTTTTTGAGAAAAAACTGCTTTTTGAGATTCGCCTTCTTCAAAATCCGAAGCTTCATTTTTGGATGGCAATCCTCCAAGAGGTTTTCCTTCGGGAGTGACCACATATTTATTTTTTAAAATATAAAAAACGGTTGTTCCAATCAGCATTGCAACTGATGCTGCTAAGAATCCCCATTTGAAAGCGTGAATATCACGAATTCCTGCGTTGTCTTTTACATCTCCAACAATTGGACAAATCAATTGACCTAAAAAAGCGCCTAAATTGATTCCCATATAGAAAATGGTAAAGGCAGTATCCAGTTTGCTTTTTTCTTGTTTTGGATACAAACTTCCCACCATACTGGAAATATTTGGTTTGAAAAATCCGTTTCCAAAAATGATAATTCCTAAAGCTGACCACATTAAGGTCGTTGCCAAACTGATGTTGGAACCAAAAACACTCGCACTGAAAAACAACATGAACTGTCCAATAGCCATCATTAGTCCGCCTAATAAAATACAATTTCTGTTTCCGAAAAAGCGATCGGCAACAAAACCTCCCAACATTGGGGTTAAATAACACAATCCGAGAAAACCTCCGTATATTAAAGAAGCATCTTCCTCTTTCATCATTAATGAATTCACGAGGAATAATGTAAGGATTGCCCGCATTCCATAGAAATTGAAACGTTCCCACATTTCTGTTCCAAATAATACCCAAAGTCCTTTTGGGTGTCCTGTTTTCACTGCTGCTTCACTCATGTTATTTAATTTGGTTAATGGTTTTGTTATAAATTATTTTTGATAAAATTAGTCATTTAGACAAATAATTGAATTTGCTTATTCCTTTTTGTAACCTATTTTAACTCTTTCTGTCTTTTTTTCAGAAACCTCATTGTCTGTAATTAAAAATTGAATTGCTTCAAAAATATCCTCAAATTGTTTGTCATATTTTGTTTCCAATTCTTGTATTTGGCTTTTAAGATTTTCTATATTCAAAAGTGCTTTTCTTAAAGCTATAAATGCTCTAACTATTGCAATATTCATTTTTCTGGCCTTTGGACTTTTCAAAACACTCGCTAACATTGTCACTCCGTGCTCTGTGAATGCGTATGGTAAGGCACTTTTGGGTCTTTTGGATGTCATCACAGATTGTGATGACATCATCACAATCTGTGATGATGAAACTTCTTCCCATTCTTCTGTTGTCAATCTAAACATAAAATCTGCGGGAAAACTATCGATGTTTCTTTTAATCGCCTGATTCAAAACTCTAGTCTCTACTTCATAAAGCTCGGCTAAATCAAAATCTAACATGATTTTAATTCCATTAATTTCATATATTTTATTTTGAATAGTGATTAAATGCACGTTCTAAGATTATAAATTATTTTTGATAAAATTAGTCATTTTATTAAACAATTGCACACTTGTTTTTCCGCCACGAATTCCGTGGTCTTTGTCGGGATATATTTGGGAGTCAAATTGTTTGTTTGCCTGAATCAAGGCTTCCATCATTTGCATCGAATTTTGCACATGAACATTGTCATCTCCTGAACCGTGAATCAACAAAAATTTCCCTTTTAGTTTGTCAACGAAATTTATTGGTGAATTATCATCATAGCCCTTTGGATTTTCTTGTGGCGTTCTCATATATCTTTCGGTATAGACATTGTCATAGAAACGCCAGTTGGTTACCGGCGCAACGGCAATCGCCATTTTGAAAACGTCATTCCCTTTCATAATGCAGTTGCTCGACATAAAACCACCATAAGACCAACCCCAAATTCCTATTCTGGATTTGTCAACATAAGGATAATTTCCGATTACTTTGGCTGCATCAATCTGGTCTTCGACTTCGTATTTTCCTAATTGCAGATAGGTTACTTTTTTAAAATCAGCTCCTTTATACCCTGTTCCGCGACCGTCAACACAAGCCACAATATATCCTTGCTGGGCGAGCATCATAAACCAATAATCATCGCGGTTATTCCATTCATTATTGACTTGTTGTGAACCCGGTCCTGAATATTGATACATAAAAACAGGATATTTTTTTGAAGGGTCGAAATCCGCCGGTTTCATTATCCAGGCATTTAATTCATTGCCTTTTTCCGTTTTCATCACAAAAAATTCTTTTTGTGGCAAATTGTATTCTTTTAATTTTGCGGCCAATGCCTCATTGTTTTCTATAACCTGAATTTGTTTTCCTGTTTTAGATTCATTCAAAGTATAGGCTGTTGGCTGCGTTGTGCTCGAAAAGGTATTGATGAAATATTGAAAATTCGGACTGAAAGTAGCTGCGTTTGTTCCGATATTTTCTGACAATCTCACTTTCTTTTTTCCGTCAAGGCTACTTCTGTAAACGGCTCTGTTTATAGAACCACTCTCTGTAGATTGATAAAAAACAGTATTTGTTTTCTCGTCAAAACCATAATATTCGGTCACTTCCCAGTTGCCTTTGGTCACCTGATTACGCAGTTTTCCGGTTTTGTCATACAAATAAATGTGGTTGAATCCGTCTTTTTCAGAGGTCCAAATAAAACTGTTGTCTTTGAGAAAAGTCAAGTTATCAGTATCCACAAAATCGATATATGCTTTGTTTTTTTCGTTCAGAACTACTTTTGTCGCAGCCGTTGTTCCATCCACAAACAACAAATCCAGATTGTCCTGATGGCGATTCAATATTTTCGCCGATAAAACATTGGCATCATTTGTCCATTCAATTCTTGGAATATAAAAATCATTGTATTGGCGTAAATCCACTTCTTTGGTAGCTTTTGTTTCGACATTGTACAAATGCAGAGAAACAATGGAGTTTTTTTCGCCTGCTTTAGGATATTTGAAGGTTTCTATTTTTGGATATAAATATTTTCCAAAAATCGACATTGAAAATTCCGGAACCTGACTTTCGTCAAATCGAATGTAGCCTATTTTTTTACTGTCCTTGCTCCAATCGAAAGCTCTTACAAATGAAAATTCTTCTTCATAAACCCAATCCGTGATTCCATTGATTATGGCATTTTTCTTTCCATCGGTCGTAATTTGGCTGTTTGTATCTGACGCTATATCATAAATGTAAAGATTATTTTCCTTGACATACCCAATCTTTTTCCCATCAGGCGAAAAAGTAGGTTCTTGCACCTGTTCCAGGATTTTGGTCAATTCTTTCGAACCTAAATCGAAAAGAAAATAATCGGCGGTAAAGGAATGACGGTAGATATGATTTGTATTGTTGGCAATCAAAATCTTTTTTTCATCTGAACTGAAAGTATAGCTATCAATTCCGCCCAGTAATTTAGACTGGCTTTTAGTATCGATTAAAGTCGCTACTTTTTTCAAGGTGGCAAAATCGAACAAATCAATTTGCATACTTCCGGATGCTTCATCAGCATTTAAAACAGTATATTGATTGGTGTTTTTCATTGACTGCAGTTCGTCCATTCTTTTAGCAGTAAATTCGCCACTAAAAATGGCTTCGACGGAAATTTTTTGTTGTCCGAAAACGCTGGTAAACAACAATAAAAGCAAGAGGGTAATCTTAGTTGAATTCATGAAATTATAAATAAAATAAATGAGGTCAATTTTAGTGAAAATTTTACAATTATTTCACATTTCGAGTGTTAAATGTTAAAAAAATATCCATCTTACCCTTTTATTGAACATCTCACATTAGCAAACAAAACAGCTAAATCTGTATCTTTGCAAATATCATCCCATAATCAATTGAGAATGAATAACACTGTTGCCGGATTTTCTAAATTATCCAAAGAAGAAAAAATAAACTGGATTGCCAAAGAGTACTTTTCTAATCCAAAAGAAGCCATTTCAATCCTTAAAAACTATTGGAATTCTGACGAAAAATTACAGAAATTACACGATGAATTCATCGAAAACACGATCAGTAATTTCTATATTCCGCTTGGTGTGGCGCCTAATTTTCTGATTAACGGGAAATACAGCAGTATTCCGATGGCAATTGAGGAAAGTTCCGTAGTTGCCGCAGCTTCTAAAGCAGCCAAATTCTGGTCCACTCGCGGCGGATTTAAAGCCACCGTTATCAATACCGAAAAGATTGGACAAGTTCACTTTATTTTCAAAGGAGACGAATCGAAACTCGCTTTATTCTTTGCTCAAACCAAAACTCATTTTTTTGCGAATACCGAAAGCATTACCAAAAATATGCAACGCCGAGGTGGCGGTATTATGGATATTGTATTGAAAGACAAAACTAATTTACTACCTAATTACTTTCAATTGCACGCCACTTTTGAGACTAAAGATTCGATGGGCGCTAATTTCATCAATTCGTGTTTGGAGCAATTTGCCAAAACCCTGAAAGAAGAAGCACTAGTCTATGATTTATTTTCCGAAGAAGAAAAAGACATAGAAGTCGTGATGAGCATTCTTTCGAATTATGTTCCCAATTGTGTTGTTCGTGCTGAAGTTTCCTGCCTGGTGGAAGACTTAGTAGAAAAACACATTCCTAATCCAAAAATATTCGCCGAGCGATTCATTCAAGCGGTTCAAATCGCCGAAGTGGAACCTTTCAGAGCTGTCACCCACAACAAGGGAATTATGAACGGAATCGATGCTGTTGTGCTTGCCACCGGAAATGATTTCCGCGCTGTCGAAGCCGGAATTCACGCTTATGCTTCCCGAAACGGAAGTTATTCGAGTTTGTCACACGCTAAAATAGAAAACAATATATTTACTTTTTGGCTGGAAGTTCCTTTAGCTTTGGGGACTATTGGTGGATTGACTTCCTTGCATCCTTTGGTAAAATTATCGTTGGAAATGCTCGAAAATCCGTCGGCGAAGGAGTTAATGCAATTTGTGGCAGTTGCCGGTCTGGCACAAAATTTTGCAGCTTTGCGTTCGTTGACCACAACAGGAATTCAGGATGGTCACATGAAAATGCATTTGAACAATATCCTGAACCAATTTGAAGCCAACGATGACGAACGGGTTTTGATCCGAAAACATTTCAAACACCACGTGGTTTCACACAGTGCTGTTGTTGAATATATAGAAATTTTAAGGAGACCGGTTTAGAAATTGGCCACAGATTAAACGCCCTTCGTCAAGCTCAGGGTGACAAAACTATTCACACTGATATTATAATTATAAATGTGACAAAGCAACAAATGAGATTCCTCGTGCCTCGGAATGACAAAACAAGGGTTTTTGAAATAAACTTTGTGCCTTCGCGGCGAATATTATGAAAAAAGAATTTTACAGTAACGGGAAACTTTTAATTACAGGAGAATATCTGGTTCTTGATGGCGCCAAAGCTTTTGCTTTGCCTACAAAATTTGGACAAAACCTGATTGTTGAGAAAGGAATTCCTCAGGAAATACAATGGACGAGTTTTGATGCCGATGGCAGTATTTGGTTTGAAGATACTTTTTCGTTTGCGGCTATTTCGAATAAAATAATCACCGGAAAAACGTCTGTAAGAAACACTCTGATAGAAATCCTGCACGAAGGGTATTTATTAAATCCTGATTTTCTCAGCCAAGGCGAAGGTTATTCTGTTAGGACTCAACTTAGTTTTCCCAGGAATTGGGGTTTGGGAACCTCATCCACTTTGATTAACAATATTGCGCAATGGTTAGCCATTGATGCCTTTGTTTTGCTCAACAATAGTTTTGGCGGCAGCGGTTACGACATTGCTTGTGCTCAAAATGACAGCCCTATTTTGTATCATTTGGACAATGGCAAGCCAATAGTCGAAAAAGTGATTTTCGCTCCTGAATTTTCCGAAAAAATCTATTTTGTTTATCTGGACAAAAAACAAAGCAGTAAGC
>JAEMQE010000197.1 GCA_022758945.1 Lentimicrobium sp.
CAAACTAAAGATTTTACAATAAGTCTTTACACAAAAAATAATACTTAAAATTTTTATGTATTATTTTTTTTGCTTTAAATTTATGACTAAATTTGTCAAGACAATATAAAACATATTAAAAATGAAAACACTACTCAAAAATGCAAGAGAACAAAAAGGATTAAAAACTAGAGAAGTGGCACATCTTTTAGGAATCGATCAAGCCTTAATCAGCAAATTTGAAAATGGCTCCAGAAAACCAACCAAAGATCAAGTTGTTAAGTTAGCTTCCTTGTTAGGAATAGATTTTGAAACACTTATGGTTGCTTGGCTCAAAGAAAAAATTCATTATGAAATTGGTCAAGATGAATTTGCCCTGAAAGCAATGAATATGGTTCGCGAAGAAATGGAGAACAGTTATGTTAGAATCAAAAAATCAATTTCTAAAAACTTGTCTGCTATACTTGAAGAAATAGATGTTTTGAAAGCAAAATTGGATCAATTTCGTCAGTTTGATAGTTATAGAATTGCCCAAGCATTAGAACTTGAATACACCTTTGAAAGCAACCGAATCGAAGGAAATACACTTACTCTTCGGGAAACGGATTTAGTTATTAACGAAGGTTTGACTATTTCCGGAAAAAGTATGCGAGAACATCTGGAAGCCATCAATCATCAGGAAGCTATAGCCTATATCAAGCATTTGATGGAGAAAAACACTTCCTTAAATGAGAGAGAAGTTTTGTCTATTCACAACTTGATTCTGCGTGGTATAAATCCTGAAGATGCGGGTAAATATCGTCGTGTGCAAGTGATGATAAAAGGCAGTTCGTTTATGCCGCCTCAACCTTTTTTGGTTTCCAAGGAAATGGAAGATTTCTTTTTTTGGTATGAAACCAATAAAAATAGTTTGCATCCAATAGTTTTGGCAGCAGAACTTCACGAACGTTTAGTGACCATTCATCCTTTTATTGATGGAAATGGCAGAACTTCTCGTTTAGTAATGAACTTAATTCTATTGCAAAACGGCTATGTAATTGCCAATATAAAAGGAGATTATGAGAATAGGATGCAATATTACAATGCATTAGAAACCGCTCAAACAAAAAATAACAAAGAAGATTTTCTCTTGTTTGTTGCTCAAACTGAGAAAGAAAGTTTAGCCCGTTACCTTGAAATCATTGGTCACTAAAAAAAGCAGGTTTTATCAGTGTTTTGGGATAGAATAGAACGCTGATAAAACGGATTGCTAAAGCAAAACACGGATAAAAACTGATTTTTAAATTGATTTTGTATAACCAAAATCCATTTTCAACTCCCTTCCTCTTGGGAAGGGATGGGGATGGGATTTAATTTTTATTTTCCAATAAAGGCACAAATTTAAAATCTCCAAACTCGTGTTTCTCAAACTGGGTTTCATTTTTTCGGATAAGCAAAGTCATAATTTGAACTTCCTCGCCAAGCGGAATAACCAGCCTTCCTCCTATTTTTAGTTGCGCCATCAAGGCTTGTGGAAATATTGGCGCACCAGCCGTTACTATAATACTATCAAAAGGAGCATGATTTGGTAATCCTTTATATCCATCACCAAAAGAAAGATGTTTGGGTCTAATCCCTAATTTTGGCAGTAAAACCGATGTTTGTTTGAATAACTCGTTTTGTCTTTCGACACTATAAACCTTGGCTCCCATCAAACACAAAACGGCAGTTTGATAACCCGAACCAGTTCCAATTTCGAGAATTTTATGGTCTTTTTTTACTTCTAATAATTGACTTTGGAAAGCAACTGTATAAGGTTGCGAAATAGTTTGTCCTGCGCCAATTGGGAAAGCTTTGTCCTGATAAGCATAATCGGCAAAACTGGAATTCAAAAAAAGATGTCTTGGAATTTTCTTGATAGCCTCCAAAACATTCTTGTCAGTAATTCCTTTTTCTTTCAAAAGAACTACTAATTGATTACGAAGTCCTTGATGTTTGGCTGTATCTTTCAAAGTATAAATAATTTATTTTGGTAAAAATAAACTTTAAAATTCCAATAATCAAATAACAAATTCCAAAACTTTAAACACCAAACTTTAGACAATAAACAAATAAATTATACATTTGTTAAAAATCATATTTATGTTAAAAGTAGGCGTTTTAGGTGCTGGACATCTCGGAAAAATTCATTTACGATTATTACAACAATCCGAAAAATACGAATTGGTTGGTTTTTATGATGAAAATCAAGAAAACGCCGATAAAGTCGCCAATGAATTTGGCTATAAAAAATTCTCGACAATAGCCACTTTAATCCACGCCGTTGATGTGATTGACATTGTAACGCCAACGCTTTCGCATTATAAATGTGCCAAAGTTTCCATCAAATCCGGAAAACACGTTTTTATTGAAAAACCCATTTCAAATACTGTCTCCGAAGCCGAAGAAATCATAGCGCTAGCCGCAGCATATAATGTCAAAGGTCAAGTTGGTCATGTAGAAAGATTCAATCCAGCATTCAAGGCGACAAAAGATATGATTAATAACCCTATGTTTATTGAAACGCATCGCTTGGCAGAATTTAATCCTCGTGGCACTGATGTTCCAGTGGTTTTGGATTTAATGATTCACGATATTGATGCCATTTTGAGCGTGGTTAATTCGAAAGTAAAAGAAATTCACGCCAGCGGAGTTTCAGTAATTAGTGATACTCCGGATATTGCCAATGCTCGAATTGAGTTCGAAAATGGTTGTGTTGCCAATTTAACGGCGAGCCGAATTTCCCTTAAAAATATGCGTAAATCACGTTTCTTCCAGAAAGACGCTTATATCTCAGTCGATTTCTTAGAGAAAAAATGTGAGGTTGTAAAAATGAAAGATGCTCCCGAAATTCCTGGAGATTTTGATATTATTCTACAAAATGCCGAAGGTGTAAAAAAACAAATCTACTTTTCGAATCCCGATGTGGAGCAAAATAACGCCATTCTGGACGAATTGGAATCTTTTGCCGCTGCCATCAATAATGACACTACTCCAGTGGTGACATTGGAACAAGCGACTGAAGCTTTAAGAGTGGCGTACCAAATTATTGATTGTTTTAAGAAGTAACTTAAAAAAATCTTATTAATTTTTCAAGAATCAATTCAACTTTAATTCAAAAAGTCAATTTTAAATTATGGATTTATTACGAGTTGAAACTGAATTGAAAAAACGATTAGCTTTCCCCTACAAATGGGGACGAAAACAGTCTGATGATTGGGATGCAAAAACCAGTTTTATCTATTCGACTTATACTTTTGAAAAATTATTAGAAAAAACAGCTTCATTTGATGAAACAGTTCGTGATTATGCCTTGAATAGATGGTATAATTTTTGGTCAGCAGAAGCCGTTGAAAACCTATTTTCTTTACACGAAAAAGTAACACCCAACATAAATAAATTCGACAAACTAATTGATTTTACTATAAATACAACTTGTTTTGACCATAAAACAACCGTTTTTCCAATTGGTTTTAACCAAACCGTAACTTACGCAAAAAACAATCCTGCCGAATTAATTCAATGGCTGTATTTGAACCAAAGTCAGGAAAGCAGAAAGCATTTAAAAAACAGATTATTCATCGTTTTGGTTGAAAAAAACAAGGAACATTGGAAACTAAAAGCTGAAATTAAACTATTGAAATCTGAGATTGATAGGTATGTCGAAAATTTTAACTCGGAGAATTTATTTCAACTCAATTTAGAAAATAACACCATTTTATCCGACCTGATTTGGGTTGAAAATTAATATTATTATGAACTACATCGGCTCAAAACTAAAATTATCTTCTTTTATTCAAACAGCTGTAAATTCAGTAGTTGGAGAGGATTTGACGCAAAAAACTTTTTGTGATTTATTTGCCGGAACCGGAATTGTGGGCAGAACTTTTAAACCCAATGTGAAAAAAGTAATTAGCAATGATTTGGAATATTACAGCTATGTTTTGAACAAAAATTACATTGAGAATCACGAAACATTAGATTTTTATTCCACTATTGAAGAACTAAACTCAATAAACGGAATCGAAGGTTTCATTTTTAATGAATATTCCGAAAACGGAGCAAAAGAAAGACTTTATTTCTCTGAGGAAAACGGAAAAAAAATAGATGCCATTCGGCAAAAAATAGAAAATTGGAAAAAGGAAAAAATTATAAATTCAAAAACCTATTATTTCCTTTTGGCTTCCTTATTAGAAAGCGCTGATAAAGTGGCGAATACGGCTTCGGTTTATGGTGCTTATTTAAAAAAAATCAAGAAATCGGCGCAAAAAAACCTTGTTTTGGAACCCGCTATTTTCTCTATAAACGACAACGAACACGAAGTTTTCAATGAAGATAGCAATCTTTTAATAAAGAAAATTGAAGGCGATATTTTATATTTGGACCCACCTTATAACGCTCGTCAATATGGTTCTAATTACCACTTATTGAATACAATAGCAAAATACGACACTTTTATTCCAAAAGGAAAAACTGGTCTGAGAGATTACCATCGTTCGGATTATTGCAGCAAAACAAATGTTAGAAAATCCTTTGAAGATTTGGTAAAAAACGCTAATTTCAAATACACTTTTTTGAGTTATAATAATGAAGGATTAATGTCAGAAGAAGAAATTAGAAACATTATGTCTAAATACGGAAAATACGATTTGGCAACAACCAATTACCAACGTTTTAAAGCTGACAAAACCGAAAATAGAAATCACATAGCAAGCAGTACAACTGAATTTTTGCACATTTTAGAAAAATAATTACAGTAAAAAATATGAAAATAATAGCAGTAATCGGAGCAGGAACAATGGGTAACGGAATTGCACATACTTTTGCACAAAGTGGTTTTGCCGTAAAATTAATCGATATTTCCGAAAAATCGTTGGATAAAGGAATGGCTACTATTGCCTCAAATCTGGACAGAATGGTTGCAAAAGGAACCATCACCGAAGAAGATAAATTCAAAACTATTAGCAATATCATCACTTATACTGATATTAAAGATGGTGTTGTTGGAGTAGATTTAGTTGTTGAAGCTGCCACCGAAAATGTAGATTTGAAACTCAATATTTTCAAACAATTGAACGAAGCTTGTTCGCACAATACGATTTTAGCAACGAATACTTCTTCTATTTCTATTACACAAATTGGCGCAGTTGTAGTTCATCCGGAACGTGTTATTGGAATGCACTTTATGAATCCGGTGCCGATTATGAAATTGGTCGAAATTATTCGAGGTTACAATACGAGCGATGAAGTGACGAAAATCATTATGGATTTATCCGAAAAACTGGGCAAAACTCCCGTTGAAGTCAACGATTATCCCGGTTTTGTAGCCAACAGAATTTTGATGCCAATGATTAACGAAGCCATCGAAACATTATACAACAAAGTAGCAGGCGTTTATGAAATTGATACCGTAATGAAACTCGGAATGGGACATCCAATGGGACCATTGCAATTAGCTGATTTTATTGGGCTTGATGTATGTTTGGCAATATTAAACGTAATGTACGACGGGTTTAAAAATCCAAAATATGCCCCTTGTCCTTTATTGGTCAATATGGTTCGTGCCGGAAAAATGGGCGTGAAATCTGGAGAAGGTTTTTATAATTACAGCGAAAGTAAGAAAGCAGAGAAAGTGGCGAAACAGTTTACAAAGTCATAATGGAAAATTGTCGTTTTTGTAAAATAATTAAAGGAGATAGATTAGACGAAGAAATTGTTTATGAAGATGAATCTTTTATAGTTTTAACTGATAAATTCAGAAAAACAAGTATTGGAGCAATTTGCTTATTAATCCCTAAATTACATCTCGACAATATTTTAGAACTTCCTAATGAACATTCTCAAAAAATGGTTCCAATGCTGAATCTTGTTAGTAAAGCTATGTATAAAGCATTCGGAAATAAAGGAATTAGAATTTGGACTGCGGTAAATAAAGAAGCTGGACAATCTATTTTTCATTGCCATTTACATATTGTTCCTTGCAATTCATTAAAAGATAGAATAATAGCTAATTTTCCAGGGATTTACGATTTGAAAAGGAGAATATTAAAATTTGGCAATAACAAATTAAACCAAAATCTAAATTTTAAACTTGCTGAAAAGCTAAGAAATCAAATAAAACTTATTAAAAATGAGCATCAAATCTAATTTAGAAAATATAAAATCTTCCTTACCTGAAAACGTAACGCTTGTTGCTGTTTCTAAAACCAAACACATTCCTGATTTGATGGAAGCTTATGATGCAGGTCAACGCATTTCTGACTTTCGATATTAATACAAAAACACAAATAAAATGGCCAAAATAGTTCCTTTCAAAGCAGTAAGACCTACTCGTGATAAAGTATGTTTAGTAACTTGCCGTTCTTATGATGAATACGTAAATGCAGAATTGGCTGCCCAATTAGACTTCAATCCTTTGTCTTTTTTACATATTTTAAAACCAGCATATACCAATCAGGAAACCGTTTCTTTCGAAAAAAGATACAAACAGGTATCTCAAAAATATCAGGAATTTAAGAACGAAATTATTTTGGTTAAAGATAGAAAACCTGGGATTTACATTCATAAAATTGTGAACAAAACGCAATCTTATACCGGAATTATTGTTGGAACCAGTGTTGAAGATTATCGCAATAATATCATCAAAAAACACGAAGGTATAATTGCTTTTAGAGTCCGTTTACTCAAAGAATATATGAAATATTCAGAGTTTAATACTGAGCCGGTTTTAATGACTTATCCGGTCAACAAATCCATAGAAAACTGGCTATATAATTGTACTCAAAAATTAGCTGATTTTGAGTTTTCAACTACAAAGAAAGAAACACATTACTTGTGGAAAATTGATGATGCTCTGGAAATTGATTGGATACAGAACATTTTCAAGAAAACGGAAAATCTCTACATTGCTGATGGTCACCATCGAACGGAAGCAATAAAATTATTATCTGACGAAAATGACAATCCGGAAAACACTGCTAAAAACTATATCTTAAGCTATTTGATTTCGGAAAACAATGTCAAAATATATGAATACAACAGATTAGTTAAAGATTTAAATGGTCTGTCGAAAGAAAATTTCATAAAGGAGTTGAATAAAAATTTCAATGTGAAAAATTGGAAGCAAAAACCATTTCAACCTTCTCAAAAATACCAAATCGGAATGTATCTTGATAATGAATTTTACAGCTTGGATTTAAAAACAGAAAATTTTACGTTCAAAAATGCTTTAGATTGTTTGGACACACAAATTCTATATGAAAATGTACTTTTACCAATACTTGATATTGAGGATGTTCGCAATGATGAGCGGATTGAATACATCTCTGGAAAGCAATCAATAATCGAAATAAAACAAAGAATTGATGATGGTGAATTTCAGGTTGGATTTTTAATGTTTCCATCAAACATAAATGAAATAAAAGATTTAGCAGACTCTAACTTGATTATGCCACCAAAAAGTACCTACATAGAACCAAAATTCAGAAACGGATTAGTGATTTATGAACTTTAGCTTTTTTAAAAAAATTAAACAATGTCAATAAAACAAAACCTCCTCAACATAAAATCAACATTACCTTCAACCGTAACCCTTGTTGCCGTTTCTAAAACCAAACCCATTCCTGATTTAATGGAAGCTTATGATGCCGGTCAGCGTATTTTTGGCGAAAACAAAATCCAGGAAATGGCCGATAAATGGGAAGCGATGCCAAAAGATATCGAATGGCATATGATTGGTCACGTTCAGACAAATAAAGTTAAATTTATGGCACAATTTGTGAGCTTGATTCACGGCGTGGATAGTTTAAAATTATTGGAAGAAATCAACAAACAAGCCAAAAAAAAGAATAGAATTATCGATTGTTTATTGCAAATTCATATTGCCGAAGAGGAAACCAAGTTTGGTCTGAACGAAGAAGAACTGAACGAGATTTTGTCTTCCACAACATTTCAAGAAATGAAAAACATTCGAATTGTTGGGTTAATGGGAATGGCTACTTTTACTGATAATCAAGATCAAATTAGAAAAGAATTCAATCATTTGAAATCGATTTTTGATTATTTAGCTGCACAACCCAAAACCCAAAACCTAGAACCCAAAACCCTTTCTATGGGAATGTCCGGCGATTATCAACTCGCAATTGAATGCGGAAGTACAATGGTTAGGATAGGAAGTAGTATATTTGGGGGAAGATAATTTGTTTGCAGAAAAACTGTAAACTGAACACTGTAAATTGAACATTGATTTTGTACGCAATACTTGACATAGAAACTACTGGAGGACAATTCAACGAAGAAGGAATTACCGAAATTGCCATTTATAAATTTGACGGTCACGAAATCGTGGATCAATTTATTAGTTTAGTAAATCCCGAAATTCCTATTCAACCATTTGTGGTGAAACTTACAGGAATTAATAACGCAATGTTGCGTTCTGCTCCAAAGTTTTTTGAAGTGGCAAAACGCATCATCGAAATGACCAATGACTGTGTGTTGGTAGCTCACAATGCCTCATTTGATTACCGAATTTTACGCACTGAATTTCGTCGTTTAGGTTATGATTTTAATGTAAAAACTCTTTGCACAGTAGAATTATCCAAAAAATTATTGCCGGAGCAAACTTCACACAGCTTAGGGAAATTAGTTCGAGCATTAGGAATCCCAATGGCTGACAGGCATCGTGCCAGCGGAGATGCAATGGCAACTGTAAAATTATTCAAGCTATTATTGGATAAAGATATAAACAAAGAAATTGTCAAAGAACACATCAAATTTGAAATCCTAAAAGGAATTGCTCCAAAATTGATGGACATTGTAGAAAGTTTACCTTCAAAAACTGGAATTTACTACATTCATCGTGAAGACGGCAGCCTGATCTTTATTGGCAAAAGCCGAAACATCAAAAAGCGAGTCAATCAGCATTTCACGGGAATTACAAAAAGTGCCAAGAAAATCCAAAATGAAGTTTTTACCGTAACTTATGAAGAAACCGGAAGCGAATTGATTGCACTTTTGAAAGAATCAGAAGAAATCAAAATCAACAGACCCATTTACAACCGAATGTCTCCAAAAAGCAACTTTTCTTGGGCAATTTATCCCGAAAAAGATGCTAATGGTTATCTAAATTTGAAATTACAAAAAGCCGACGGAAGGAAAAAAGAAATAAAATCATACACTTCTATGCAGGAAGGGAAAGATGCCTTGTACAGAATTACTTCTCATTACCAATTATGCCAAAAATTGACAGGTTTATACGAAACTAAAACTCATTGTTTTCAACACACCATAAACGAATGCGACGGCGCTTGCGTTGGAAAAATTTCATATCTAGAATACAACGAACGTGTTCAGAATTTTATTGACAAGAATTTGTTTGAAAACAAGACTTTGGCTATTTTGGACAAAGGCCGAACCATTACGGAGCGTAGTGTTATTTTTGTTGAAAATGGCGTTTACAAAGGATATGCTTTCTACGATTTGAATTACCAAATCAACAATATCGAAATTTTAAGAAACATCATAATCCCGATGCAAAGCAATCGAGATACGCGGAATAATATTCAAAGTTATTTGCGAAAAAGCAAAGGAATTAAAATTGTAAATTTTTAACTTTATTTATTTCTTATGAATGAAATAAAATCGAAGATTAACACTATTCGGCAAAAAACCCATATCATAATTTATGGCACAAATACTGTAGCCGGAAGACTATTTGACCTCATTTTATTAGGGTTAATCCTTTTAAGTGTACTATTCGTAATGCTCGAAACGGTAAAAGGATTTGATGCAAAATACCACCAACAACTCATTATTCTCGAGTGGGTTGTAACTGCCCTTTTTACAGTTGAATATCTATTGAGAATCATCACCACAGACAAACCTTTAAAATACATTTTCAGTTTCTTTGGCATCATCGATTTGATTGCCATTTTGCCAATGTATTTATCCTTTTTCTTTCTGGGAACAAAGATTTTTTCTATCATTCGAGCCCTTAGATTACTGCGATTATTCAAAATATTAAATCATCCAAAATTTACCGGACAATCCGTTCAATTGGTAAAAGCACTAAAAGCCAGCAGAGGAAAAATCACCGTTTTTCTCTATTTTGTTCTCATCAGCACCATCCTCATCGGCTCGATAATGTACGTTGTCGAAGGGGAAGAAAATGGTTTCACCAGCATTCCTACAAGCATCTATTGGACAATCGTCACCCTAACAACCGTGGGCTATGGCGACATTTCACCTGTAACACCATTAGGACAATTCATCGCTTCGTTAGTAATGATTTTAGGTTACGGAATCATCGCCGTTCCCACAGGAATTGTAACTGCTGAATTCACGAGAACAACCGATAAAAAAACAAATGCAGATAAAAATAAGTGCGAAAATTGTGGTGCAGATGAGCATTCTGAAAATGCAAAATTTTGTTACCATTGCGGTCATAAATTAGAAGAAAATTAATAAGAAGCTATTTCCAGCTGTACTCTTCAACTCCTCGTCATTCAAGTTGTTTTTCTAAGGCATAAAAGGAGCTTCCTTTAGTCGCTCTTTTACACCAAGAAAAACTAACTTTCCTGACTGCGGGGTTTCCGTTTCCATCTGGGCTAAAAAATATGAAGTACCTAATCACCATCGTTGGACCAACAGCCATAGGAAAAACATCCTTAAGCATCGCTTTGGCGCAACATTTTAATTGTGACATCATTTCCTGCGACAGCCGACAGTTTTTTAAGGAAATGAAAATTGGCACTGCAGTTCCATCACCAGAAGAATTGGCTGGAGCCCAGCACCATTTCATACAAAACAAATCGATTTTCGAGAATTATACCGTAGGGGATTTCGAAAAAGAAGCCATTGCCAAACTCGACGAATTATTCCTTACCAATGATTATGTAGTTCTGGTTGGCGGTTCAGGTTTGTATGTAGATGCCGTTTTAAAAGGTTTCGACGATTTTCCCGAAATTGAAGTTTTAGTTCGGGAGGAAGTGACTTCCAACTATGAAAAATCAGGAATTCGATATCTACAAACTGAGTTAGAAAAACGAGACCCAAACTATTTTGAAGTCGTTGCCAAAGAAAATCCACAACGAATGATGCGCGCTTTGGAAGTTTGCATTGGTTCCGGTAAACCGTATTCTTCATTTTTGAACCAAAAGAAAAACACACGAAACTTCACTCCCATTCTCATTGGCTTAGAAGCCGAAAGAAGCTTGATTTATGACCGAATCAACAAACGCGTTGACATAATGATGAACGAAGGTTTATTGGCAGAAGCCAAAGATTTATTCCCTCACAAAGATTTAAATGCATTACAAACCGTGGGTTACAGAGAATTATTCAGCTATTTTGAAGGCGAAATTTCATTGAAATTTGCCATTGAAGAAATCAAGAAAAATACGAGACGATTTGCTAAACGCCAACTCACTTGGTTCAAAAGAAATGAAGATACAAAATGGTTTGATTATCTTGCTAATCGAAATGAAATCATAAATTACATAACAAGACTAATTCATAATTCATAATTCATAATTATTTATATGCCAATTTCGCCAAATTTCACATCAATTCTCAGCAAAGATTGGGAAATCAATTTCACCCAATGTCTTCCCAATGGCTATTTAAAATATACCGATTTATGCAATATTTTGCAATTGACCGCTGCAGCTCATTCAGAAGTGGGCGGCATCAGTTTTTCGGATATGCAGGAATTTAATCAGGCTTGGGTTTTAAGCAGAATGCGTGTTGAAATCGTGGAATTACCCAAATGGAAAGACATCGTAACGGTAAAAACCTGGATAAACACACTCGAAAATTCCCGTTCCGTTCGTGCTTTAGAAATGTATGTCAACGGTAATAAAATGGTGGGTTGCGAGACTTTTTGGGCAGTTTTTAATACTGAAATTAGGCGTCCAGAAGCCTTGGCTTTGCCTTTCAAACATTTTGAATTGTACCCAGATCAAAAAGCAACCCAAAAAACCTTTTCTAAAATTAACCTTAATAACGAAACCGAAATGGTCTTTGAGAAAACTGTTGCTATTTCAGACATAGACATCGTGAATCACGTGAATAACGTGAAATACCTAGAATGGTGTTTGGATTTTGTTGATACAGAGCTGATTTTAAATCAAAAAATTGAAAGTTTTGAAATGAATTTTCTAAAAGAATTATCTTTAAGGGACAAAGTGGTCATTCACGAAAATTTGAATCGAGAATCACTGATTTTTAGCATTACCAAAGAAGATAAAACTTGTTTTGCTTTACAGTTAAATTTGAAATAATGATTTAAAATACAAAAGAGGTAGTAATATCAAGATCCATAAGTTAATATC